>NZ_JABZED010000055.1:0-1014 GCF_013416675.1 Salinispora sp. H7-4 | reverse complement strand
CGTCCAGCGGCTCAATGCTCCTCACCGGCAGCCTGGCCGTGCTGACCGGCACCGCCCTCCTGCTCACAATCGGTCTCACGCACCGGCGACGGCGCAACGCCGAAAGCTGAGCGCAGCGGCACCACTGCCGCTACCGCCACCTGGACGATGGCCCGCCGCGCGCGGAGGATCGCGGCGGGCCTCGTCCAGGCAGGCGGCGTACGCACCAACCGCCAGGGCAGGGTGGTCAGGCAGGTGCTCGGCAACCTCCTGGACAACGCGCTACGGCACCCACCCGAGGGCGGGACCGTCACAGTGCAGGTGGTCAGCGGTGCCAGAAGTGTGGAGCTGGCGGTGGCCGACACCGGCTATCCAGTAGGAACCACCCACCCGTGCGCCTCAGGCACGGCCGCGAAGCATGAGATTCCAGTAGAGGGCCGGCAGCCCGTAGCGCTTGAGATACCACATGTCGGTGCGTTCGTGGGTGGTGTCGAGGAACGGAATGCTGGGTGTGGGATGCATGGTGTAGTCGAACTCGGCGAGCAGCATCTTGTTGCGGGCCGTGGTCAGCGGGCAGGATGCGTACCCGTCATATGTCGCCGGCAGCGACCCGCCCCTGATCGTGGCGATGAGATTGCGGGCCACCACCGGTGCCTGTTTGCGGATCGCGGCACCGGTCTTGGAATTCGGAGTAGAACCGGCGTCGCCGAGGGCGAACACGTTCGGGTATCGGGTGTGCTGCAGGGTATTCCGGTCGACATGGACGTAGCCAGCCGGGTTTTCGGGGTCGGCCAAGGCGGTCTGCTTGAGCCAGTCCGGAGCTGACTGCGGTGGTACCACGTGCATGAGGTCGTAGCCGATCATTTGTCGACTATGGTTTGTATGATCGGCGATCACCGCCTGGCGACTGTCGGCGTCGACTTCCACGAGTTCGCTGCTCTTGTGGACCTCGATGCCGTACCGGGCGGCGACGCGTTCCAGTTCATCGGCGAAGACCTGCACGCCGAACATGGCTGGGGTGGGCAGCACGAGCAC
>NZ_JABZED010000054.1:0-79516 GCF_013416675.1 Salinispora sp. H7-4 | reverse complement strand
CCACACCACATGATTCACCAAACCGGCATGCGAAACCTCCACACCCTTAGGCCGCCCCGTCGACCCAGACGTGAAAATCACATACGCCAAACTACTCACCACATCCACCCGCGACACCGGCGAAACGGGCCGGGCGTCGATGACCGCCTGGTCGTCCGGGTCGTCCACGACCACGGTCCGCACGTCGAACCGGTCCGCGTAGGCGCTCTGGGTCACCGCCACGCGTACGCCGGCAATGCCCACCATCGCGGCGATGCGCTCGGCCGGGTAGGACGGGTCGACCGGAACGTAAGCGGCTCCGGCCTTCCACACTGCCAGCAGCGCGGTCATCAGCTCGGGCCCGCGGTCCAGCAGCACGGCCACACGCGACTCGGCCCGTACCCCGCAGCCACGCAGGGCGTGAGCCAGTTGCGTGGCCCGGGCGTCGAGCTCGGCGTAGGACATGATGCCGCTGTCGAAGCGCAGCGCGATCGCGTCCGGCCTCCCGGCGACCTGGGCCTCGAATAGCTGCAGCACCGTCAGCGGCTCCACCTCCACCGCCGACTCGTTCCACCACTCCAAAACCTGCTCGCGCTCTTCCACCGACAGGTACGACGCCAACGCATCACCACCAGCACCCGCTGCCATCGACTCGAGCACCCGCCGGTACAGGCCCACCAGAGACTCCGCCCACTCGCGCGACAGGGCGTGGGTGTCGGTGGTCAGGGTAATGTGCCCAACCCGAGCCGAGACGGCGAACGGGAACTCCGTGGGGCTGTCGTCGATACTTGCCAGGTAGTCGACCAGCTCCCGGTCGACCTGGTGAAAGTCGTGGTAGCTGAACCGGACAGTGAGCAGCCGCTCGACGTCGGCCGCGCGCTGGATCTCCGACATCGGGAAGCGCCGGTGCGGCCACAGCTCCACCTCGCGGGCGAAGACCCGGCGCACGAGTTCCTCCCACGTACGCGCGCCGCGGTCGAAGGCGAACGGGACGGTGTTGAGGTACATGCCGTACACCTGGTCGGCTCCCGAGGCCTCCGGCCGGCCGTTGCACACCAGGCCGGTGACGAAGGACTCCTCCTCGGTGAGCATGCTCATCACCTTGAGGTGGGCGGAGAGCAGCACGCTCTTGAGCGAGGCGCGGGCGGTGACGGCCAGCTTGCGTAGGCTGTCCTCCAGGTCGTGCCACGGTACGGCGACGCGGTACTTCTCCCGCGGCTGCGACGCATCCCCCGCCCACGCCGCTGGCAGGGTGAACCGGGCATACCCGTCCACGATCGACTGCCAATAGCCGCACTCTTCCTCGGACGCGATCGATCGTCTTTCCGCTGCGATGAAGTCCGCGTACCGGACGGCGGGCACCGGCGGCTGCGAGAGCTCCGAGCCGGTCCGCAGCCCGCGGTAGACCTGGATGATCTCCATGATCAGCGAGTGGCAGCTCCAGCCCTCCAGGATCGGGTGGCACTCAGTCGCGGTCAGCCACCACGCGCCGTCGTACTTGTGGGCGCAGATCCGGAACAGCGGGGGCACCGCGAGGTCGAAGAGCTTGCCCCGCTCCTCGGCGGTGAACTCCCGCAGCGAACGGTCGAGCTCTTCGGCGTCGAGGCCGCGCAGGTCACGGACGGCGACCGGCATCTCCGCGCTCGCGTGGACGACCTGCATGGGCACCGAGTAGCCGGTAAGGTCCAGCGAGGTCCGCAGGATCTCGTGTCGCTGCACGATCAGATGCGCCGCGCGCCGCAGGGCGTCCACGTCGAACGGCTCGTCGTCGCGGACCCGGAATGACGTCACGTTGTGGTAGACGTGCAGCGCCGTGTCGTTGAGCATTTCGACGACCATGCCGACCTGCGTCTGGGCCATCGGGTAGGCGTCCACCGCATCCGCCGGCAGCTTGGTCCGGTCCGCCTCCCCGATCAGCTCGAATGGGGCCACGACGGGGTCGAGCTGGTCCAGCGCGGGCCGGCCGGTGAGCAGCTCCGCGAGGTCCTCGATCGTGCGGTACTCGAACACGTCGCGGACGGCGATGTCGAAGCCGGCCGCGCGCAGCTCGCCGACCAGCGCCACCGCCCGGATCGAGTCGCCCCCCAGCTCGAAGAAGGGCTCGGTGACGCCGACTTGGTCGAGACCGAGCACGAGGGTCCAGACCTGGGCCAGCCGCTCCTCGGTGACCGTACGCGGGCTGACCTGCTCACGGCCGCCGAGCACGGTGTCCGCGTCCGGCTCGGGCAGCGCGTCCTTGTCGAGCTTGCCGTTGCCGGTAAGGGGGATCGTGGCGACCGGCACGAACGCCGCCGGGACCATGTACTCCGACAAGGTCCGGGACAGCGCGGCCCGCAGCGCAGCGCGGTCCAGTTCGTCGTCGGTGGCGGGCACAACGTACGCGACCAGCCGCTGATCGGTGCCCGTACCGAGGACCACCACGACCGCGTCGTGCACCTCGGGCAGCGCCATCAGCGCGGCGGCGATCTCCCCCAGTTCGATGCGGAAGCCGCGGATCTTCACCTGGTCGTCCCCGCGCCCCAGGAACTCCAGGCTGTCGTCGGCACGGCGGCGCGCAAGGTCGCCGCTGCGGTACAGCCGGGAGCCGGCCGGGCCGTAGGGGTCGGGCACGAACCGCTCGGCGGTCAGCGCCGGGCGGCCCAGGTACCCACGCGCCACGCCGAGGCCGCCGACGCAGATCTCGCCCGCGACGCCGGTGGGGACGAGGTTGCTGGCCTCGTCGCGCAGGTGCACCCGCAGGTCACCCAGCGGGGACCCGACCGGGCTGCCGGCGTGCGGGTCGAGGTCGGCCGCGGTGAGCCGGTGGTACGTGACATGCACCGTGGTCTCGGTGATGCCGTACATGTTGATGAGCTGCGGCGCGTCGAGCCCCAGCCGTTCCGTCCAGGGCCGCAGCTCGGCCGGTTCGAGGCGCTCCCCGCCGAAGACGACCGCGCGCAGGCTCAGCGCATCCAGCCGCGGGTCGGCGGCGAGCGCCACTAGTGAGCGGAACGACGACGGCGTCTGGTTGAGGATCGTGACGCGCTCGGCGACCAGCAGGTCGAGGAAGTCCTCCGGTGAGCGGGTGACGTCCTGCTGCACGACGACGAGGCGGCCGCCGTGCAGCAGGGCGCCCCACAGCTCCCACACCGAGAAGTCGAAGGCGTACGAGTGAAAGAGCGTCCAGACGTCACCGGCGGAGAAGTGGAACTGTTCGGCGGTGACGGTGAACAGGCGCAGCGCGTTGGCGTGGGTGACGCCCACGCCCTTGGGCCTGCCGGTCGAGCCGGAGGTATAGATGACGTACGCGAGGTCATCCGGCGCGGCTGGCGGCACCGGGTCGCCGCACGGCCGGTCCAGCCAGGAGGCGGTGTCCGCGTCCAGGACGAGGGTCTCGCCGTCATGCACCCCGCCGAGCTTGCCCGCGTGCCGTTGCTCGGTGACGACCATGGAGACGTCGGCGTCGGCGAGGATGAAGGACAACCGGTCGGCGGGCTGGGCGGGGTCGAGCGGCAGATAACCGGCGCCGGCCTTGAGCACCCCGAGCAGCGCGGCCACGAGGTCGGCACCGCGCTCGAGGCTCACCGCGACCAGTGCGCCGGGACGGGCACCAGCGGCGACCAGGTGGTGGGCGATGCGGTTGGCGCGCTCGTTCAGCTCACGGTAGGTAAGCGACTGACCGGCGTACGTGACGGCCGGCGCGTTCGGGGCGGTGCGGGCCTGCCACTGGAAAATCTCGACCGCGGTGGTAGTCACCGGGGTGGTCTCCGCTACGGAGGGCGCCGCGGCGAGCACGGCCAGTTCCTGTGGCGCCGCCAGGTCTAGATCGGACAGATGGGTGTCCGGATTGGCGACCGCTGCACCGAGCAGCCGGATCACGTGATCGGCGAGGCGCTCCGCCGTGGTCTCGTCGAAGAGGGCCGTCGCATATTCCAGGCGGCCGCTCAGCGAGCCGTCGGCCGCCTCGCGGAGCTGCAGGTCGAGGTCGAACTTCGCGCCGCCGCCGGTGCCCTCGTACGGCGCCGTCTTGACGCCGGGCAGCTCGAACGCAGTGGCGCGGTCGCCGTGCATGGTGAAGGCCACCTGGAACAGCGGGGTCCGCGACAGGTCCCGCTCGGGCTGCAGCTCGTCGACCAGACGGGCGAACGGCATGCCCTGGTGGTCGAACGCCTCCAGCACGGTGTCGCGCACGCTGCCGAGCAGCGTGGCGAACGACGGGTCGCCGTCCCAGCGGCCGCGCAGCACAAGGCTGTTGATGCCGTACCCGATGAGGTCCTGGACCTCAGGGCGCACCCGCCCGGACACGACGGTGCCGACGGGGACGTCCGCGCGGCCGCTCCACCGGGCAAGCACCGCCTGGTACGCGGCCAGCAGCACCATGAACGGCGTCGCGTCGTGGCGCGCGGCGAGGTCGCGCACACCCGTCATCAGCTCGGCGGGCAGCGCCAGCGCCACCACGGCACCGGCGCCGTCGCGGCGGGCCGGGCGGGGACGGTCGGTGGGCAGGTCGAGGTGGGGCAGGCCGGCGAGCTGCCCGCGCCAGTACGCGAGGTGCCGATCGAGCGCCCCGGCCGAGAGCTGCTCGCGCTGCCAGGCCGCGAAGTCGGCGTACTGCACGTCGAGCGGCGGGCGCGGGGACCCGGCCCCGGCGAGCGCGGCGGCGTAGTCCTCGCTCAGCTCGCGTCCGACGATCCCGATCGACCACGCGTCGAAGGCGATGTGGTGGAAGACGATGGCGAGCAGGTGCTCGTCGTCGGCGAGCCGGATGAGGCGGGCACGCACCGGCTGGTCCTCGGCGAGGTCGAACGGTCGGCGCAGATCCTCCTCGACGAACGCGAGCGCGGCGGCCTCCCGCTCCGCCGGGCTGCCCGACCCGGAGGGCACGCTGAGCCGCAGCTCCGCAGTACCGGTGCCGTCGACGACCTGGGTGACCTCGCCGCCGTCCATCCGGTACCGGGTGCGCAGGATCTCGTGCCGGCCCAGCAGCCGGTGCCACGCCTCGCCCAGGGCGGCGGTGTCCAGCTGACCCCGCAGGCGCACGACCAGCGGGACCAGGTACTCCGAGCTGTCGGGCTCGAGCCTGTTGAGGAACCACATCTGCTGCTGCCCGTACGACAGCGGCAGCGGCCCGGAACGGTCGGCGCGCTCGATGGCCGGGCGCCGGCGCGTGGTGGACTCGCCGGCGAGCCGCCGGCGCAGCAACTCCTCCCGCGCCTCGGAGGTTCCGGCTGCGGTGGGGTGGTCAGAACCGGTGCTCATTTGTCGCGCTCCTTAGCCGTCAGTTCCTCGCTCGCGATCTCGCTGTCGGAAAGCGCGGCGATCTCCGCCCGGATGCGCTCCTCGACGACGGCCGCCAGCTGGGCGACCGTCGGGCCCTCGAACACCGTGCGGACGGCGAACCCGATCTCGAACTCCTCCTGGATCCGGGAGATCAGCCGGATCGCGAGGATCGAGTTGCCGCCGATGTGGAAGAAGTTGTCCTGCGCGCCGATCCGCTCGAGGCCCAGCAACTCGGCGCACGCGGCACCGATGCGCTGCTGCACCGGGCCGGACAGCGGCACGACGTACCCGCCGTCACGGTCGCTGCCGTCCGGCCCGGGCAGGGCGCGACGGTCGACCTTGCCGTTGGCGGTCAGCGGGATGGCGTCCAGGGCGGTGAACGTGACCGGCACCAGATAGTCGGGCAGCGTCCGGGCGCAGTGCCCGGCCATCCCGGTGACCGGTCCACGGCCGGGCTCGGGCACGTAGTACGCGGCCAACTCGGTCTCGCCCGCCTCGGAGGTCACGGCCAGCACCACGGCCTCGCGCACGTCGGGGTGCGTCAGCAGCACGGCCTGGGCCTCGCGGGGCTCGACGCGGTAGCCGCGGATCTTCACCTGGTCGTCGGCGCGGCCAAGGATGACGACCTCGCCGTCCGGGTCGCGGCGCACCAGGTCGCCCGTCCGGTACAGCCGGGAGCCGGGCGGGCCGAACGGGTCCGGGACGAAGCGTTCGGCGGTGAGGTCGGGGCGGTCCGCGTAGCCGCGCGCCACACCGGTGCCACCGGCGTACAGCTCCCCGACGACGCCGGGCGGGACCAGCCGGCCCTCCGCGTCCAGCACGTGCATGAGCATGTTGGGCAGCGGGTGGCCGATCGGCAGCACCTCGACGCCGTTGGTGGCCAGTACGGGGTGAATGCAGGTGCCGACGGTCGCTTCGGTGGGACCGTACTCGTTGATGAGCAGCACGTCGGGCGCCAGGCGCCGCCATCTTAGCAGCGTCGCCCGGGTGAAGGCCTCCCCGGCCACGACCAGCACCGGCGCGAGCTCACGCGCCTGCGCCGGGGTGAGTTGCAGCGCGAGTACGTCCAGGTGTCCCGGCGTGAGCTTCACGAAGCTGAACGCGCCCGCGGTGACCAGCGTGCGGCCCAGGTCGGCCAGGTCGACATCCTGCGCTACCAGGAAGACCCGCTGACCGCAGATCAGCGGGGCCCACAGGTTGGGCACCACGAGGTCGAAGGCGACCGAGGAGAACAGCGGCGCGCCGCCGGCGCCGCGCGACGCCAGCTCCCGCGCCGCCCAGGCGACGTGGTTGACCAGGCCGCGGTGGGTCACCTCGACGCCCTTCGGGCGCCCGGTGGAACCCGAGGTGAAGATGACGTAGGCGAGATCGTCGAGGGCCGTGTCGCGCGCCGGGGCGGGTTCCGGGTACGTTTCCGCGTGGTCGAGCAGCACCAGATGCGGCACCGAGAACAGGCCCGCGTGGCTCGCCTGCGTCACCACTGTGCGGGCGCCCGCACTGTCCAGCATGGACGCGATGCGCTCCGCCGGGTACGACGGATCGAGCGGGACATACGCCGCCCCGGCCTTCCACACCGCGAGCAGGCTGGCCACCAGGCCTGCGCCGCGGTCGACGAGGACACCCACCCGGGCCTGGTCCGCGCCTGCGGACCGTAGGCCGGCGCCCTGCTCGCGCACCCGGTGCGCGAGTCGGTTGGCCCACCCGTCGAGCTCCGCGTAGGTCAGCCGGACATCGCCCTCGACCGCGACGGCGCCGGGGGTCCGAGCGGCCTGCGCCTCGAACTCGGCCAGCACGGACCGATCCTGGGCGGGGTGGTACGAGGCGTTCCAGGTGTTGAGCAGCAGCGTGCGCTCCTGCTCGGAGAGCAGCTCGACGGCACCGAGGGCAACCGTGGGCGCCCCGGCGACCTCGCGCAGCAGGGTCACGAAGTGCTCCGCCATGCGGACCACCGTGGGACGATCGAAGAGAGCCGTCGCGTACTCCAGCACCCCGTCCAGGGCACCGTTGGCGGTGCGGCGCATGAACAGCGAGAGGTCGGTTTTGGCGACCTGCCACGCGGAGACGAACGAGGCCATGTCGTCGTCGTTCGTGGCGACGCTGGTGACTCCCTCGCTGTGCAGGTCGAAGGCGACCTGGTAGAGCGGCGTACGGGACAGGTCGCGCTCGGGCTGCAGGTGGTCGACCAGCACCTCGAAGGGGATCTCCTGGTGCAGCATCGCCTCGCGGACGACGTCGCGGACCCGGTCGAGCGCGGCGGTGAACGGCAGGTCGCCGTCCAGGCCGCAGCGCACGACGAGGGAGTTCAGGAAGAACCCGACCGTCGAGTCGACCTCCTCGCGGGGGCGGCCGGCGACCGGCGTGCCCACCGCCACGTCCCACTGCCCGCTAAACCCGGCCACCATCGCGGCGTACGCCGTGAGCAGCGTCATGAACAGCGTGGCGTCGTGCGAGCGGCCCAGCGCGGCAAGGCGCTCGGCCAGCTCCGCGTCGATGTGCAGCGGGACGACGGCCCCGCGCGGGTCGCGCTCCGCGGGGCGCGGATGGTCCGCCGGCAGCTCCACCGTGGGCAGGCCGTCCAGGGCGGTACGCCAGTACGCCAGCTCCTGCTCGACGTACGCGGGGGTGAGACGTGCGGCCTGCCAGGCGCCGTAGTCCGCGTACTGCACCGGGAGCGGGGCCAGCACCGGCTCCCGGCCCTCCTGGACAGCGGCGACCAGCTCGTGGATCTCACGTTCGAGCACCACCGTCGACCAGCCGTCGGAGGCGATATGGTGCATGGTCAGCAGCAGGACCTCACCCTCGGCGCCGAGCCGGGCGAGCAGGGCTCGCCACAGCACGCCCTCGGCGAGGTCGAAGCCGAGCTGGAACTGCGCGGCGAAGTGGTCGCCGAGCAGCTCCGGGACCGTGTCGACGACGCGCAGCTCCACCGGTGCCTCGCCGGGCACCATGATGATCTGGCGCGGCTCGCCGCCGTCGTCGGTGTAGCGGGTGCGCAGCGCCTCGTGCCGCGCCGCGACCGTCTGCAGCGCGCCGCGCACCACCTCGTCGGGCACTCCGGCGGGAAGCCGCAGGAAGAGCGGGGCCACCCATTCGGGGCTGCCGGGGTGCATCCGGTCGAGGAACCACAGCCGCCGTTGCCCCGAGGATAGTGGCAGCGGGCCGCTGCGCGGGATCGGCACGATGGGTGCGCCGCCGTCACGGAAGGCCGCCTCGATCGCCTTCTCCGGCGTGGCGGCGGACTCCGTGCTGCCGGCGATGAGGCGGGCCTGGGCCTCGACCGTGGTCGCGGCGAACAGGCCGCGCAGCGCAATCTGCTCCCCCGTCGTGTTGCGCAGGCGTACGGCGAGCCGGGTCAGCTGCAGCGACGTGCCGCCGAGGGAGAAGAAGTCGTCGTGGACGCCCACCTTCTCGACCCCGAGCAGCTCCGCCCAAACGTCGGCGACCAGCTGCTCGGTCTCGGTGCACGGGGCGATGAAGCCCGGCTGCGAGACGGCGAGTTCGTCGAGGGCAGGCAGCGCGGTACGATCGATCTTGCCGCTGGTGGTCAGCGGGAACTCGGCCCCGACCCGGAACGACGAGGGGATGTGGCTCCCGGGCAGCCGGTCGTGCAGATACGCCCGCAACTCGTCGGAGGTGACCGGCCCACGGGTGGTCAGGTACGCGGCGAGCCGCTTGCCTCCGTCGGGCGCCTCGGCGGCCAGTACGGCCACGTCCCGCACGTGCGGATGGGCGGCGAGCACGGCCTCGACCTCGCCGGGCTCGATCCGTACCCCGTTGACCTTGATCTGCTGGTCCAGCCGGCCCAGGTACTCCAGCGTGTGGTCGCTGCGCCAGCGCACGGCGTCGCCGGTGCGGTAGAGCCGGGTTCCAGGCGCTCCCCACGGATCGGGCACGAACCACTCCGCCGTCAGCGCGGGACGCCCGAGGTAGCCGCGGGCGACGCCGGCGCCGCCCGCGTACAGCTCGCCGGGCACGCCGACGGGCACCGGGTCGCCAGCCGGGTCGAGCACCATCACGCGCAGGCCCGGCAGCGGCCGGCCGATGGGCACCGGTCCGGTGGTCAGCGCGGGGTCGGCGAGCTGGGCGGTCACGTCGATGGCGCACTCGGTCGGGCCGTACGTGTTCCACACTGTCAGGTCGTGGTTGAGGCGTTCCCGGACCCGGGACACCAGTTCGGCGTGCAGCGGTTCGCCCGCGGAGAACAGCAGGCGCAGCGCGCCGCACCGGCTCCACGGCTCAGCGGGCTCCTCCGCGAGCAGCCGTAACACCGAGGGGACGACCTGGAGGACGGTCACGTCGTGGCGCGCGACGGCCGCCAGCATCGCGGCTGGGTCCCGCTCCGCACCGACGGGCGCGGCGACGACGGTGGCTCCGGCGACGAGCGGCGCGGCGATCTCCCAGACCGCCGCGTCGAACCCGATGGAGGTCTTGTGCAGCACGCGGTCCCCCGGTCCGAGGCCGTGAGCGGACACGGCCCAGTCGACCCGGTTGGCGATGCCCCCGTGGGTCACCGCCACCGCCTTCGGGCGCCCGGTCGAGCCCGAGGTGAAGATCGCGTACGCGAGGTCGCCGGCCGCGGGCACCGCCGTGAACTCCGGCTCGTCGCCGTCGCCGGGCGCACCGGGCTGCAGGACCTCGGCGCCGGCGGAGCGCGCCGCGGACTCCAGCTCCGAGGTCACGAAGGCCAGCTCGGCGCCCACCTCGGTGAGCAGGCCGGTGAGCCGGGCCGGCGGGTTGCCGGGGTCCAGCGGGACGAAGGTCGCCCCGGCTCGCCAGGTTGCGAGTAGCGCCACGACGAGGCCGGCGCCCCGTTCGAGGCACACGCCGACCAGCGACCCGGGACCGGCCCCCCGCTCGCGCAGCAGCCGCGCGGTCCGCCCGGCCGCGGCGTGCAGCTCCCGGTAGGTGACGGAGCGTTCCGCGTCCACGACGGCGATCGCGTCCGGTGTGCGACGAGCCTGCTCAGCGAGGCGCCCGACGAGCAGGGCTGCGGCGCCGCTGTCGCCGGCAGCGACCGGCGGAAGTTCGGTGGTCACGGGCACTCCTGTCCAGGTGGTGGGCGATCGGGATTACGCGATGCTGTCCAGGCGCTGACGCAGGCTCAGCGGGCGCATGTCGGTCCACACCTCGGCGATGTGCTCCAGGCACTTCTCCTTCGGGCCCTCGAAGCCCTCGGCGCGCCACCCGGCCGGCACCTCGCGGTCGCTGCGCCAGATGGAGTACTGCTCCTCGTGGTTGAGCACGACAAGGTAGGTGCGGTCGTCGGTCATGGTTCGCTCCTTGTGCGGCTGGGGATGACGCATCGGTGGTCAGGGCAGGAAGTCGTCGACGCGGACGCCGAGCGAGGCGGCCGCGGCCGTGCAGCGCACGAACTCGGCCAGCGCGATGTCGAGCACGCCGAGGCCGAAGGGCGAGAAGACGACGGGGCGGTACGGGTCGCGGGTCACCGTGGCGGTGCCGCGCAACAGCGCGCCCAGCGACGCGGTCACGAAGTCACGGCCGCCGGTGCTCTGCTCGGCCAGGTGCAGCGACGTGCGTTCGCGGCAGACGTGGTCGGCGTCGTCGACGACGTTGGTCGCCGCGAGGATCGTCGGAACGGTGAGGTCGCGCAGCGACACGTGCAGCACGGTGGTGTCCGGCGGCGAGGCCGCCAGGTCCATGTGCGGCTCGGCGGCGGTGGTGGCCAGCGACACGAGCCGGTGCCGGCCGACGAGCTCGAACGCGGTCGCGGCGGTGGTCACCCGCAGCGCGGGGAACTCCGCGGCGCATCGGTCGGCGAAGGCGGCGGCCCGCTGCGGGTTAGCGTCGAAGCAGACCGCCTCGGTCAGCCCGGGCAGGGTGACGGTGAGGAAGCGCAGGATCTCGTGGTTGATGACGCCGCAGCCGATCAGGCCCACGGCGGACGGCGGTGCCTCGGTGGTGAGCTCCCGCGCGGCCAGGGCCGCGCTCGCGGCGGTGCGCCACGCCGAGACGAGCGCGCCCTCGACCAGTGCCGCCGGGCGCCCGTCCTCGAGGGAGTTGAGCACGATGGAGGCGCTCGCCCGCTCCCGTCCCCGGGCGACGTTGCCGGGGAACGAGGCGATCCACTTCATGCCGGCCGCGGGCGTCGGGCCTCCGGCGTACGCGGGAAGGCCGATGATCCGGTCCCGGCTGTGCGCCTCCTCGGGAAAGCGCAGGAAGATGGAGTGCGGTACGGCGGACTGCCCGGAGTCGTGCAGCCGGTAGGTGTCGGCGACGAGGTCGACGATTTCCTTCTCCCGGCCGGCTAGCACCGCCTCCACGTCCGCGCGCCGAAGGATCAGCATGGGGCTCCTCTGTCGAAGACCATCTCGATGAGCCCATCCTGTGGGGGGCGGCTATACTGGCCCTATACGAAGCAGATGCCCTACGGGGCACCGGATCCGAGGCTCAACAGGAACGCCAGATCGTTCTCGGCGACGACCGCGGGGCGGGTCACCGGCTGATCCGGGTCCTCGACCGACGCCTCGACCATCAGCCGGTAGATCCCAGCCAGCCGCTCGACCGTCTCCGCCAGGAAGAGGTCGCGGTTGTACCGCAGTAGGGCGGTGAACCGGGAGCCGCTCTGCAGCACCTCCACCGTGAGGTCGAGCTGGCCCTCCTGCTGCGGAACGTCGACCAGCTCGAGGTCGAGCCCGGCGTGCCGGACCGGCCCGTCGAACAGCCCCGGCACGGGCAGCCGGTCCGCCGCCACTAACGTGAAGGTCACCGGCAGCGGCGGCAGGGCGTCGCACAGCTCGGTCGGCAGCCCGTTGTGGGTCATGCCGGCCAGCATCTGGCGCGCGGCCGCGGAGATGACGTCACCGAACGTCGGCGACGCCTCGAAGCGGGCGGCGATCGGCAGGATGTTGACGTAGTACCCGACCGCCTCCCGACTTCCGGGCACCGACCGGGTGGTGGCCGGGCAGCCGACGAGGAAGTCGGTCCCGCACCCGAAGCGGTGCAGCGCCGCCTGGAACGTGCCGAGCAGCCACGCGAACGGGGTGACACCGTGCGCGGCCGCGGACGACTGGACGCGGGCACCCAGCGTGGCCGGCAGCTCGAGGGTGTGGGTGGCGCCGTTGAGGGTGCGCTGCGCCGGACGGGGGTAGTCGCTCAGCAGTTCGGCTCCGGCGAGGGAGGCGCAGACCGCACGCCAGTGTTCCCGGGCGCGCTCGCCCCGGGCGGAGGCGGTGAGTTGCTGCTCGGCCCGAACCCGGTCGTCCCAGGGCAGGACTGCGGGCAGGGACACACCGGGGTCCTCGTACAGGCGCAGCAGGTCGCGCATGAGCAGCCACTGCGACGTCGCGTCGGTGACGAGGTGGTGGGCGGCGGTGACGAGCACCGCGTCGCCGGGCGCCTGGGTCAGCAGGACCACCCGGAAGGCGCCGGAGGTCTCCAGCGCGAACGGCTCCTCACCGGCACGCCGAGCCAGGTCGAAGAGCTCGGCGTCGCTCGCGCCGGGCACGGGCCGCACGTCGAGCCGGACACTGTCCGCCGGGAGCAGCGCGCGCACCTGCCGGCCGGCCGCGGTCATAGTGAAGGTGGAGCGCAACAACTCGTGCCGCTCGGCCAGCGCGGTCAGGGCCCATTCCAGGCGCGCCCGGGCGAGCGGCGAGCGCACCCGTACGGCTAGCACCACGTTGAAGGCGGAGCTGCGCGGATTGAGCTGGTGGGCGAGCCACAGCGCCTCCTGTCCGGCGCTCATCAGCATCGGATCTCAGCCCTTCCAGAGGTGGGCGATCTCCCCGAAGTTCTCGTGCACCCAGGAGTCGGAGTAGATCGTGTCGAGGTAGCGGTCGCCGCCGTCCGGGAAGATCAGCACGCAGTTGGCGCCGGCGGGGACGCGGTCGGCGTACTTGAACAGGGCGGCCACCGTGGCGCCCGAGGAACCGCCGACGAGCACGGCCTCCCGGTCGATGAGCTGCCGGCAGGCGACCACGCAGTCGAGGTCGGACACGTGGATGACCTCGCCGGCCGCGGACGAGTCCAGCAGAGGCGGCACCACCGAGGCGCCGTGGCCCGGGATCAGCCGCCGCGTCGACTCCAGGCCGAAGATGGCGCTGCCCAGCGCGTCCACCGCGATCACGTGGGTGTTCAGACCCTCGCGGCGGATGTGGTCGGCGCAGCCCCGCAGGGTGCCGAACGTGCTGACCGAGGCGAACAGGTAGTCGACCCGCCCGTCCAGCGCCTCGGTGATCTCGCTCATGGTGGTTTCGTGGGCCCGCGGGTTGAGCGGGTTCGCGTACTGGTTGGGCCAGAAGGCGTCGGGTATCTCCTCGACCAGTTCCCGTGCCCGGCGCAGCCGCACGGGCAGGTACTCGCCGGTGAGCTCGTCGCGTTCGGTGACGACCTCCACCTCCGCGCCGAACGCGTGCAGGATGGCCAGGTTGACCCCGGTGGTCTTGCCGTCCACCACGCAGATGAAGCGCAGGCCGAGGTTCCGGCAGATCTGGGCCAGCCCGACGGCCAGGTTGCCGGAGCTTGACTCGACCACGACGGAGCGGCCCGGGACCACCCGGCCGTCGCGCAGCGCGTCGTTGAGCATGCTCAGCGCGCTGCGATCCTTGATGCTCCCGCCAGGATTGAATCGCTCCACCTTGGCGAAGACGTTGAAGGCGGCACCCGGCACCAGGCTGCTGAGCTCCACGAGGGGAGTCCTGCCGATGGTCGCCAGAATGCCTTTGTAGGGTTTGTCTCGCACGGCTGTCCTTCCCCTGGAGGCGAGTGCCGGTCGCGTCAGCAGTCGCCCGCGACGAGGCCGGTCAGGTGGGCGGTCATGGCATTCACCGTCGGGTGGTCCCACGCCATCGTGGCCTCGACCACGATGCCGAAGCGGTCTTCGACGTCGCCGCAAAGGGTGAGCGCGTAGACCGAGTCCAGCCCAAGGTCGACCAGCGGCGCACTGACGTCGATCTCAGCGACCGGCCGTTCGAGGTAGAACGCCACGCGTTCCACCAGCCACGCCCGGACCGTCCCGGCCGTCTCCGTCGTGATGTGCGAGGTCTCTGTCATCGGTCAGCTCCATGGGCGTCGGGCGGTTCCAGAGGCCAGGTGCCCCTGGAACAGGTCGAAAGTGCGGGCGGCCTCGTGGCGGGCCGTCAAGTCAGCGAAGAGCCGGTCCTCGATCTCCGGCGGCAGCGGGCCGGGCCGCAGCCCCAGCCGGGCGGCGAGCCGGTGCAGCGCGGCGCCGGCCCAGACCGGGTCGGCGGGCGCCGTGCCGGCGCCGCTGGAGTACGCGTGCCACCAGGCGCCGACGACGGCCGCGGCGGCGAGCACGTGGGCGTAGCGGTCGGCGAGGGTGAAGGCCCGCGGCCCGGCCAGCACCGTACGGTCGCGGGGCGCCAGCGCGAGCACCCGGTCGGCCAGCCCGCGCAACTCCGTCACGAACAGCCCGGTGAGCTCGGCGAGCAGGCCCAGCGCGGGTTCGCGGCCGACGCGTCCGGTCAGGACGGGGTACAACCGGACAAGGTCGCCGGCGAGACTGTCCGCGCCCCGGGCGTTTACCTCCAGGGCGTCCAGGCACAGCGGCGGCAGCGGCCCGTCAAGGTCGTACAGAGACCCTGCGTCGTCGTGTTCCGGGCTCTGCCCGGCGAGCGCGGAGCGCCACCCACGTTCGGCGAGCCGGGGCAGCTGCGTCACCAAGCTGGCCTGGCAGACGGCGCTGCCGGCGTGGGCCAGGGCGACGACAGGCAGGTCCCGCGCGGCTTTCTGAAACATGGCGTACGGACCGGTCCGCAGGTAGCTGCGCGCGCCCATCTGGACCGAGAGCCGGTACGACGACTCCTGAAGCAGTTTGGGGACCAGGTACTTGACCGCGGCGGCGCTGACACTGGTCTCGCCGGGCCGCAGGTGTAGCGAACGACCGACGACGGAGGCGAAGGCGTCGCAGACGAGCAGGTCGGCGAAGCACCCGGCGAGCGTGGTGCGCGCCGACGGCAGGTCCGCGAGGCTCCGGCCGTAGAGCCGGCGGTCGCGGGCGAAACCTAGGACGGTCCGCAGCTGGGTGTCGCCGACGCCGACCACCATGGACGGCAGCACGGCTCGGGTCACCTGAAAGACGCGCAGGACGGTCTCCATCGCGCCGCCCTCGGCACCCAGCAGGGCGTCCGGCGGAGCGACCCACTCGTCGATCTCGATGCCGCTGAGCAGGCAGCCGCGTACGCCGGAGACCGGATACCGCTTGTCGCGCCGTACCCGGCCCGCGGGCAGCGCCGTGAGGTCCACCAACAAGTGCGAGTGTCCCCGACTGCCCGGCCCCTCGGCCGTACGGGCGAAGAACACGGCCAGCTCGGCCCGCGAGATGTTGTTCACGAGTTGCTTGCCACCGTTGAGTACGAACCCGCCGGGGCCGGGCGCGGCGGTGAACTCGGTCCGCGAGAAGTCGCTGCCGTGCGCCAGCTCGGTGTACGCCGCGACGACCCGCCCGCCGGCGAGCAAGGTGCGCGCCACCCGGGCCTGCTGTTCCGGCGTGCCGTCGGCCCAGATCGGGAGCCCGGCGATGAAGCTCGTGACGCCGTACCCGATGCCGAGCGCGCAGTCACGCCGGAACACCGTACGCATCAGCTGCCCCAACCGGTCGGCGCGTTCGAACCGCCCGCCCAGGTGCGCCGGCACGAACTCGGCGTTCAGCCCGAAGTCACGCAGCGCGCGTTCGCCGTCGGCGAGCAGCACACCCCGCTCGTCGGCCGCGAGCACGGCCCGGTGCCCGAGCGGGTTCGCCGGGTCGTCGCCGGGGCCGAGCACGTCCTCCAGGTGAGCGGCCCGGGTGCGGTAGCCCTGTTCCGGGCCGATGTCGACGGTCACGGCTCCTCCATCGCCAGCTCGCAGGGGAACAGAGAGAACAGCCGCCCGCCGTCGTGCTGGGCACGGAGGGCCGGCAGCAGCGCGTCGACGGCCGGGCCGTCCTCGTCGTCGAGGTCCGGCTCGCCTGTCAGCCGGCGCAGCAGCCGGGCGAGTACGGCATCCAGCCACACGCCCCTCTGCCACAGCGGATCGGCCGACCGGGCCTCGACGCCGGCCAGGAACAGGTGCGTGCTCGCCGCGGCGGCGTACAGGACCGCGTAGCGACGGGCCAGCACGAACGTCTCCTCGGTGACGCCGCGGGGCGAAGGCCGGACGGTGGAGAGCTCCGCGTGCACGCTTTCCGCCACGTCGCGCAGACGGGCGCAGCGGTCGGCGAGGGCGTCCGGGATGTCGTCGCGGGTGGCGAGCGCTTGGATGCCGGCCACGGCGGCGGGCAGGCTCTGCACCACGCTGCTGCCGGAACGTGAGTAGAGCGCGAGCCGCTGCGGCTGCAACGGTGTGGGCGGCCCGTCGAAGGTCACCGCCGCCGCGAGGCCAGGCTCGTCGACGTGCCCGGCGTGGTAGCCGCGTACCAGGGCCGGGAACTGGTTGATAAGCAGGTTGAGGTTGACCGCGGTGCTGCCGTCGAAGATGCCCACGATGCGGTGGTCGCGGTCGAGCTTCTGGAACGCCCCCTCCTCGTGGTCGGCGACCAGCATCGCGCGGGCACCGAGGACGCCGCGCAGGCCGTCGATGACTCCGTCGCCGAGGCTCGGCACGAGGTACTTGACCACCGCCGAGGCGACGCTCTGCTCCGACGGGAGGGCATGGATGCTCCGGACGCCGACGAGGCTGACCGCCTCCATTGCCAACATGTCCACGTAAGACTCAGTGAGCGTGCGCGCGGCCTGGGGCAGCTCGGCCAACGGCCGGCCGTACAGTCGGTGGGCGCCGGCGAACCGCATCGCCAGGCGCAGCGCGTGGTCTGTCATGCCCAGCGACATGGCCGAGCAGAGCGTACGGGTGATCTGGAAGCCCTTGAGGATCGTCTCCAGGCCCTCGCCCTCGGCCCCGATCAACGCGTCCGCGGCGACCCGGGCGCCCGTGAAGGCGATGCCGCTGATGTCGGCCCCGCGAATCCCGTGCGTGGGCACCGCCGGCAATACCCGCCAGCTCCCCGGGGTCAGCGCCGCCTTGTCTACCAGCAGGAGGCTGAAACCGCGAGCGCCGCCAGCGGGGTTCGTGCGGGCCAGCACACAGACCATGCCGGCCCGGGTGGCATTGTTGATGAGCCACTTCTCGCCGTCGAGATGCCAGCCGCCCGAGGCGAGAGGTGTGGCGCTCAGGTCACCGGCGAGCAGGTCGCTGCCGTGCTCGTGCTCGGTGAGAGCCAGCGAGACGACCTCGCCGGCGCTCACCCGGGCGGCGAGCGCGGCGGCCTGCTGGTCCGATCCGGCAACCCACACCGACACCGCGCCGAGGTACGTCTTCACGTGCGCCAGCGCGACGGTAAAGTCACGACGGCTGAGCACGCGGATGAGTTGGGCCAGGTCCTCGCTGTCGCGCAGCGCGCCACCATGGGTTTCCGGCACGAACCACCGCGGCAGGCCCAGCGCGTCCAGGTCGCGGCAGATGTCGGCCGGGAACCTCTCGTCACGGTCCAGCGCGGCGCTCTGCTGCGGGGTGAAGGTTCGCGCCGCGCCACCGAGCACCTTCTCCAGCTCGGCCGACAGAGCGTGCGGCGTCCACCGCCCGGTAAGGGCGTCCAGCGACGCGCGGCTCACGAGCGGGCCCCGCCCGTCGCCGCCGGTGTCCGCAACGGACGAGCGGAGCCGACGTGCAGCGTCGGGTCCAGCTCCTCGTGCCACGCCTCCAGCTCGCCGCGCAGGAACAGGTCGCGCATCAGGTTGCGCTGGATTTTCCCGCTCGTCGTGCGGCGGGTGCGCCCCACCCGCAGCAGCACGAGCCCGGCGACCGTGACGCCGAGGCGCCGGGCCAGTGCGGTGCGGGCGCGCCGGGCCAGAGCTTGCAGATCCTCCGCCGGCACGCCGCGACCACGAACCTCCTGCGTCACCACGATTTCCTCGTCGGTGCGCCCGGGCGGACGGACCGCGAACACAGTGGCGGGAAGGCCGTCGAACGCGGGATCCAGCGCCTGCGCCTCCCGCTCGAGGTCGTGCGGGTACAGGTTCCGGCCGTGCATGATGATGATCTCCTTAAGCCGGCCGGTGATGACCAGCTTGCCGTCGTGGAACGCGCCGAGGTCACCAGTACGCAGGAAGCCGCCGTCGCCGCCCGCTGTCGTCCCGCCAAACGTCTGCGCGGTCTCCTCCGGCCGCCGCCAGTAGCCCTGGGCGACGCTCTGGCCGCGGATCCACACCTCCCCCACGACGCCCGGCGCGGTCTCGGTGAGGCGTACCGGGTCGACGATGCGCACGTCCAGGCCGCGGACGACGCCGCTGGCGGCCACCTCGACGGTGTTCGTGCCCGCCTCGGCGAGCCGGCCCTGTTCGAGTGCCGCCGGGTCCACCCGGAACACGGCGGGCTCCTCGTGCACCGGCGTACCCGAGACGTAGAGAGTGGCCTCCGCCAGCCCGTAGCCGGGCAGCAGCGCCGAGGGCTTGAGGCCCGCGGAACGGAACCGCTCGGCGAACCTGGCGAGCGTACGCGCGTCCACTGGCTCGGCGCCGTTGCAGGCGTAGCGCCACCGCGACAGGTCCAGGCCGGCGATCTGCTCGTCACCGAGCCGGGCACACAGCTCGTAGGCGAAGTTCGGCGCGCACGAGATCTCCGCGCCGCAGCGGTCGATCAGGCGCAGCCAGGACACCGGCCGCTTGAGGACGTCGGTGGCCGGCATCAGCACCGCTGTCCCGCCGAGGTACAGCGGCGCGAGCATCATCGCGATCAGGCCCATGTCGTGGTACGCCGGCAGCCAGCTGCACCACGTCATCCCGCCGTGCCACCCGTGGCTGTCCCGCATCAGGGCGAGGTTGTGGGCCAGGGCCCCGTGGTGCACCATCACGCCTTTGGGCTCACTGGTCGACCCCGAGGTGTACTGCAGGAACGCGAGCTGCTGCCGCTCTGGCAACGGCGGTGTCCAGGCGGCCGGGTCGGCCCGCAACGCCTCCTGCACGCTGAGGACCGTCGAGGCGCCGAACCCGTCGCCGGACAGCACCTCGGCCATGTCGGTCAGGAGTAGCTCCGCGCCGGTGTCGCGGGCGATGCCGGCGGTGCGCTGCGTCTGCGGGGCGTGGCTGCCCGGCGGCGGGACGGGAACAGGTACGCGGCCCGCGTACAGGCAGCCGAGGAAGCCCTTGAGGAACGCCGTGCCCGGCGCGCAGGAGAGCAGGACCCGGTCCGCCGGGGCGGTACGGGTCCGTACCGCGGCGGCCACCGCGCGGGCGGCAAGATCGAGCTTGGCGTAGGTCAGCCGCTCGTCGCCGCCCCCGGCGCAGAACCGGACCGCGACGTGACCGGGTCTCTCGGCCACCCGTCGGCGCAGCGCGCCGGTAAAGCTGTCGAACTCGGACACCGTCCCCCCGTTCCGTCGATCTGCCACAGCTTTGCCGCTGGCGCTATAACGCCCCTATACGGCCGTTGCCCTAGCCGCACCCACCGGCGTGACCGTCGTCGACGCCGGGCGGCGCGGGCACCGTCACCAGCCGGCCCGCGTCCACGGGCGGCTCGGTGCGGACCGGGTCGGCCCCGAGCGCCTCCAGGAAGGCGGGCAGTCGGTCGACGCCCCAGAACTTCTGTCGCCGGTGCACGAAGAACGGCACGCCGAAGACGCCGTCGCGGTCGACGGCGAGCAGCGCCTGCACCCCCTCGACGCGCAGCACCGCATCCTCGGCCGCACCGGCCAGCTCGTCACCGTCGAGTCCGAGCACCGTCGCCATCTCCGCGACGACCTTCCGGTCGCAGATGTCGCGGCCCTGCTCCCAGCGCGTACGCGCAGCCTGGGCGATAAACGCGGGGCCGAGCCCGTGCCGCCGGGCGGCAAGGTACGCCAGGTGCGGCACCTCCCACACCGGGTCACGGTCGACCGGCCAGGTCAGGCTCAGCCCGCGCGCGGTTGCGAGCCGCCGTGCGTCCTGCAGGATGTAGTGGTGCTTCTGCCGGGACATCGGCGTGTACGGGAAGCTGCCGCCCGCCTCGGCCAGCATCGCCAGGCTCCGCTGGTCGGGCTCGAAGAACGGCACCCACTCCAGCCGCGCGGCGACCTGCGGGTGGTGCGTGAGCAGGTCCCGGTACGCGAGGTACGAGTACGGGCTGCGCAGCGAGAAGTAGAAGCGCGGCGGTCGTTGGGAACGCCGCGCCGGTCCTGCGCTCACAGCGCGATGCCGCCGTCGATCTGGAACACCTGACCGGTGACGTAGGAGGACTTCCCCGAGATAAGGTACGAGACGAGCGGCGCGACCTCCTCCGGCTTGCCGAAGCGCCGCAGCGGGATGCGGCCGAGCATCGCCTTCGCCGCCTTTTCCGACATCGCACCGGTCATGTCGGTTTCGATGAACCCCGGCGCAACCGCGTTGGCGCGCAGCCCGTACGGGCCGACCTCCTTGGCCAGCGCCTGGGTGAACCCGATGATCCCGGCCTTGGAGGCCGAATAGTTCGTCTGCCCTGCGTTGCCGGCGACCCCGGCAACGGAGGAAATCGTGACGACCGCCCCGGTACCGCGTTTGATCATCGGGTAGATGGCTGGCCGGCAGACGTTATACGTCCCGTCGAGATTGGTGCGCATAACCGCGTCCCAGTCCGCACCGTCCATCATCACGAGCGGGTGGTCACGGGTCACGCCCGCCGACGTGACGATGCCGGTGACCGGGCCCAGGTCGCGCTCCACGGACTCGGCGAACTCGGCGCTCTCCGCGCGGTCCCCGACGTCCACCTTGCGGGCCAGCACCCGCCGGCCCAGCCCCACCAGGGCCCTTTCCACCTCGTCGGCCGCCGCCACGTCGGACCGATAGCAGAACGCGATGTCGTACCCGTCGCGGGCGAGTTGCATCACGACCGCGCGGCCGATCCCCCGGGAGCCGCCGGTCACGATGACGACGCCGGCCTTCTGCTGCTGACTCATGCCGCTGCTTCCTCAGGCGAGCGCACCGGCGTGCGCCGGTGCGGGAATGGACAGGGTTGGTGTCGGCAGCTCGCTGACGTCGCGCAGGGCGACCACGAAGGAGCCCACCCGCAGCAGCGGCGCGCCCTCCACTCGGGCTTCCCCGGCAAGGATCGCGGTGCCGCCGATGGATTTCACGAGCTGCACGTGGTGCTCGATCACTTGCCCCGGGAACACCTGTCCCTCGACGGCGATCTCCTTGATGGAGCCGGCGAGCTCGACCTTGCCGGCCAGCACGTCCGGGTTCGGGCACTCCCAGACCGCGAGCAGCACCGCGGACTGCGCCCACGACTCGACCACCAGCGGGATCGGGTACGCGTAATCCGCGGCCTCGCCAGCGAGGCCCGCGTACACCGGCTCGTTGGCGGAGACGGCCTTGCGGGTCGTCATGCGCTCGCCGACGACGACCTCGGTGACCCGGTCGACGAGCAGGATCGGCGTGCGGTGCGGGATCGTCCGGCTGATGCGCTCCAGGCCGTACGTGCTCATCGGGTCTCCCTCGCATAGCGCAGGCGGACGTCGGCCACCTTGCCGCGGCCGGTGCGCACCTGGGCCTGACAGACCAGCTCGTCGCCGTCCGCACCGGTGACCGTCACCTCGGTGACCACCCGGTCGCTGGGGTAGACGGGATGCAGGAACTGGCACCGGGTCACCGTGGTCAGCCGCACGGCCGGGCCGCCTTCGCTCCAGTGCTTGACGGTCCGGTCCGCCGCCTCGATGAGGTAGACGCCCGGCAGCACCGGGAAGCCGGGATAATGCCCGAGGAGCACGGAGTCGGCCGGATCGACCGTGAAGGCTGCCACGGCACCGTCGGCGTCGCGTCGCAGCGGCTCCAGCGCCGTGCCGAGCGGGCTCGCAGTGCTCACCCCTGCTCCCGCAGCTTGCGGTTCAGCAGGGCGTAGGTGGCCTGGAGGGAGGTGACGGCGGGCAGCTCCTTCTCGTCGAGCTTCACGCCGTACTCACGCTCCAGCCGGACGGTGATCTCCAGCGCGAGCAGCGAGTCGACCTCGAGGTCGTCGGCGAAGTGGGCGTCGTCGGTGACCTCGGCAGGGTCGATATCCAGGACGGTGGCGATCCGGCCCCGCAGCTCCTCCTTGTCAATCGTCAGGAGGCTCGCCGGGCGGGTTGTGTCGGTCATGGTCTTCTCCGTTCTCTGTGGCGGATGGGGTGGATCAGCAGGCATTCAGGCGCCCGCGCGCAGTACGACGCATCCCGCCTGTCCGTCGGGGTCGACGGACGTGACGAGCACGGTGTCGCCGGGAGCGGCCAGGGCCAGCGCGGCTGCCACCTGGAACGCCGAGGAGGCTGCCGAAGCGTCGCCGAGCAGCGACCGCAGCCGCTGCCGGCGGGGCGTGTGGCCGGCCAGCACCTCGTCGAGGGCGGCGTCCTCGCGGGCGCCGAGCGCACCCCCGAGGTCGGAGGGGACGACCAGGCGGACATCGCCCGCCGGCACGTCGGCCTCTTTGAGGGCTTCGGTGACCGCCCGCGCGACCGCGTGCTGGGCGCCCTCGGGACGGCTGAACGCGAGGAAGCGGGCGGCGGCGATCGTGGCGAGAGGCGTACGGCCGTGGGCGAGCGCCCGTCCCGGGGGCTCCAGCAGGAAGAGCGCGCAGCCCTCGCCCAGCGGGCCGGCGGGCTGACCGGGCGCGGACCCGGCGAACCAGCCCCGGTATTCCAGCCAGGCCCGGTCGACCGAGAACTCCTCGACCGCCCCGCACAGCACCGCCGCGCAGTGGCCCTGGCGCAGCAGCCGCAAGGCGTAGCGCAGCCCGAGCAAGCCGCTGAGCCGGCCACCGGCGACCGTGGTGTTGGGGCCCTTGATCGAGTGCCAGATCGCGCTCTGCCCCGCCGCCCGGTTCATCACCGTATTGGGGAAACGCGCCGGGTCGACGTGGAACGGCTTGTCCCCGGCGAGCGCGTCGCGGGTGAAATCCATGATGCTCTGCACGCTGCCATGCCCGGTGCCCAGCACCATCCCGATCTCCTCGGGGTGGTCCGCGGTCAGCCCGGGCCCGGCCGACTCCAGCAGCGCCGCCGTGGTGGCCACGGCGATCGCGGTGGCCCGGTCCATCGACCGGGTGCCCTTGCGGCCCAGCACAGTGCGGGCGTCGAAGTCCGGGATCCGCCCGGCGCGGTCGAACGGCTCGGCAGTACCCGGTTCGGCGGCGGTGACGGCAGAGCGCTGCTCCCGGACGCCGTCGGTGAACGGCTGCGCGCCGAGACCGTACGGGGACGTGGCCGACCAGCCGGACACGACCAGCGGGTCCGCAGGCAGGAACGTGGTCATCATGGTGCGACTCCTCAGCTTCCACAGGGCCACGACGGGGACGGTCCCCAGGCGCCGGCGGCCGCGTGGAACTCCCCGCCGTCGACGCCGATCGTGTTGCCGGTGATCCAGGACGAATCGGTACGCGCCAGCAGCGCCACCGCCTCGGCGACGTCCTCCGGCTGGGTGAGCCGCCCGTGCGGATTGTTCTCCGCGGCGCGGGCGACGTAGCCGGCGTGCTCGGGAATGAGCTGAAGGGCGGGAGTGACGGTGACGCCCGCCCGCAGCGCGTTGACCGCGACCCGGTGCGGCGCGAGCTCGCAGGCGAGCTGCCGCACGTGCGACTCCAGCGCCGCCTTCGCCGCGGACACCGCGCCGTAACTCGGCAACGCCTGCCCGACCCCGGCGCTCGTCATTGCGAACACCTTGGCACCGGGGCGCAGCAGGCCCGCGGCGTGCAGGTCCTGGGTCCAGTAGACGAGGCTGTGCGCCATCACGTCGGTGGTCATCTCCAGTTGCCGCGAGGACAGCGTCTTGTCCCAGCCGTCGCGCGGCAGGAACGGCACGAGCGAACCGAAGGCCAGGGAATGCACGAGAAGATGGATGCCGGTCCTGCCGGTGAGCTGACACAGGGCGGCGACGACCCGGGTACGCGTCTCGCGGCTCGCCGCGTTGGCGTTGAAGAACTCGGCGCGCACGTCGAAGTCGCGCAGCCGGGTCACCAGCTCCGCCACCTCGTCCTGACGGGCGGCGGTGTCGAAGTGGACCCCGGCTACGTGCACGCCCTCGCGGGCCAGGCCGAGGCAGATCTGCCGGCCGATCCCGCTGGACGCGCCGAGGACGAGGCACCACGTGCCGGAGAGGGACTTCATCATGGCCGGGACTCCTGCCGGGGGGACCGACGACGTGCGCCGGGGCGGCACGCCAGGGTGATCGCGAGATGCCCGTCGTGGACGGCGGTGACGAGCAGGGTGTCGCCCGACTCGCCGGTGAGGGCGCCGGCGAGGTGCAGCGCCGGAGTCAGGCAGCCCAGCGGCGACTCGGTGCGGTGCTGGGTGACGTCCGGCCCAACCAGGGCGGCGGGCACCGTACGCGCGATCAGCTCCGCAAGGCCCGAGCCGTCGAGGATCAGCCGCACCCGCAGGCCGGGCGCCGCATCGCCAATGATCCGGCGGACGGCGGCCCTGATGGTGACGGCGGCCCGTTCCGTGCCGCCGGGGGCGGCGAGGACCTGTGGCGGCACGAACAGCGATCCCGCCCGGAGAACAGGCATTTCCTGCCGGCCGTCGCTCGCCTCGAGCACCAAGGCGACCGCGCCCTCCTCGCCCGGGGCCGAATCCGAGCCGGCGTCGGGCAGGTGATGTTCGGTCGCGGCCACCAGGGCCAGGTCGCAGCGACCGGCCCGCAGCGCGCGAGTGCCCGCCTCCACGGCGTCCATCGCGGCTGTCCGCGGGGAGGCCATGGTCAGCGCGAACGCCTTCAGGCCTTGGTCGGCGGCGACCCGGTTGCCCATGACGTTCACTGCGAAGTACGGCGCGCTCACGGGCGCCAGCCCTTCCGCGCCTTCCGCACTGGCGACCTGACGGTCCATGTCGTCGAAGAGGCGTCCCAGTCCGCCGTTGGTGGCCAGCACCAGACCGCGGCGTACCTCCGGGATCTCGGCCAGGGCCGTGCCGTCGGCGGCGTGCCGGGCCGCGGCGAGCGCGTACTGGGTCGCGGGCGGCAGGTAGCGATATCCCCGCGCACCGAGGCGGGTGCGATGGTCGAACCAGCCAGCCGCCGTGCCCGTGCCGCCCAGCGCCGCCGTGGCGCTGTCGCCGCCGGGGCTCACCACCGCGACCGCGGTTACCGCAACTGCACTCATGCCGCCTCCAGAATCAGGGACATGTTGTTGCCGCCGAAGCCGTACGCGTTCACCAGCACCTGGCCCCCGTCGAGCGGGACCGGCCCGTCCTGGGGCAGCCACACGTCGCACTCCTCGTCCTGCTGGTCGAGGCGCACATTGGGCGGGACACTGCCGTGTCGCAGGATCTGGGCACCCGCCACGGCACCGAGCGCGCCGGACGCCCCGCCCGCGTGGCCCAGCAACGCCTTCAGGCTGAAGAGCGGTACGCGGCCAGCGCGGGCGCCCAGCACCCGGTGCAGCGCCCGGCTCTCCAGAACGTCGTTGAGTCGGGTGCCGGTGCCGTGCGGCACGACGCAGCCGACCCCCTCGGCGCCGCCGGCCTCGGCGAGCGCCTCGCTCATTGCGCGCACGATCTGTTCCGCCTCCGGCTCGGGCGCCGTGGGATGCCCGGCATCGCAGCTCCAGCCCGTGCCGGCGATCCGCAGGCCACCGCCGGGCACGGTGGCTCCGCGCGCCTCGGCGTGCTCACGCGACTCGAGGACGAGCATCGCCGCGCCCTCGGCGAAGACCGTGCCGCCCCGGTTCCGGTCGAAGGGGCGGCACCGCTGCGGGTCGACGGCGCCGAGCCGGTTGAAGCAGCCCAGCGCCACCCGCGAGTACGCGTCCGCGCCACCGGCGACGACCACGGAGGTATCACCCGCGCGGATCATGTCTGCCGCGGCGCCGAGCGCGTACCCGCCGGCGGTGCAGGCGTTGGCGATGTCCTGGGCCGTGCCGAGCACCCCGAGCGCCCCGGCAACCCCGGCTGCGAGCCGGAACGGCGGCAGCCAGCCCTGTTCCGGTGCGACATCCCCGCGCCGGTCGCTTTCGTTGATGCCCGGCTCGCCCATGCAGCTGCCGACGACGACCGCCGCCCCGGTACCGGCCTCGGCGGGGCCTAGCCCGGCGTCGCGCCACGCCTCCCGGGCCGCGGCGACCGCGAACCGGGTTGCGCGTGCGCCGGTCAGATCCTTGTCCGGGGCGAGGTGGATTAGCGGGCGGTCCATCACCGCCGGCGGATCGGCGGGGCGGTCGGGGCGGCGCGCCACGGCGTCCGTCATGGCCTTCCACAACGCGTCCGCGCCGGTGCCGTGGCACGAGACGGCGCCGATACCGGTGACCATGACGTCGGTGGTCATGCCGACGTACCGGCCAGGGCGGCGTTCATCCGGTCGTCGAAGGTAACCAAGCTCCAGTCGCGGCGGTTCTCGATGAGGGCGTACCCGTGAGTGATGGTGCCCGTAGAGGTGTGCACCAGGGCGCCGTCGCGCACGACGTACGTGTCCATCCGGGCCGTGTACGTGACGTCCTTGAAGACCTCCTCGACGGTGAAGACCGTGTAGAGGTCCTCCTCCATGCGGGCCTCTTCGAGGACGGTGATCCGCGAGCGCGGCACGACCGGGATCCAGTTCTGCTCGTCCAGCAGCGTCTTGATGGACACGCCGCGGTCCTCAAGGAACAGGTCTACGACCTCCTCCATGAGCCGCAGGTAGCCCGACATCTGCACGCGCTCGGTAAAGTGGCAATACCAGTACGGCATGCGCCACTTCCAGGCGAAGGCGTTGCTGCCGGCGGTCAGCTGCTTGATCAGGTCGTCGGTGTCGAGGTTGACCTCGGGCGCCTCGACGTCCCAGCCGGGAGCCCCGCCCAGCTGCGACACGACATGTGGGTGCAGCACGGCCGGGATCGGCTGGTCTCCCCCGCCGCGAGGGTCGTGGCGCAGCTGCACCCGTACGGTCGACATGGCGGCTTTGACCAGGCCCTCCTCCCGGGCGACCTGCAGCACCACCCCGAACAGCAGCTCGCCGTCGCGGGCGCGCCGGTGCGGCCGGACCGTGGCGGTGACGACGTCGTCGATGTGCAGGGCGTGCACGATGCGAGTGTCGATGTCCACGATGTCGGTGCACAGGCCGTACGTCTCGTAGATCGCACCCGGCGGCAGCCCGCCCTCACGCAGGTGGTTCAGCACCGACTCCTCGACGAGGTAGTTGACGTGTTTGAAGCCGATCCAGGTGCAGATGTTGGAGCCCTCGTAGCGGGGCCGGATCGTCAGCTCGGACGGCTCCGTCAGCGACGGGGTCAGGGTCAGGGTCACGTCAGCTCCTTGAGGTGGTGGTCAGGCGGGAGAGCTCCCGCAGCAGGTCCCCGACGACACCGGCGCAGTGCCCGGGTCGCTCGGCCATCGGGAAGTGGCCGCAGTCAGTGAGAATCTCCAGCCGAGCGTTCGGCAGGCGCGCTGCAAGGGCCGCGGCATCGCCGGGCGGCGCGCAGAAGTCGTCGGCGCCGGCCACGATCCGCACGGGCAGGTCCAGCGCGGCGACGTCGAGGAACGGGGTACGCAGGTACGCGTCGAAGAACCGGGTCCAGCCGTACGGCCCGATCCGGTCCCGCACCCGCCGGGCCATCCCCGCGACGACGTCATCCCCGAGCCGGCCGACGGAACGTACCCGCAGCCCTTCCTCGAGGATCCGGTGGAAACCGTTGAGGTACGTCGAGGCGGTGTCCCAGGTGAAATCGCCGGGGGTGGCGCGGTGGAAGGGCGCCAGCATTATGGCCGAGCGGGGCCGGTCCGCGTTGCGGGCAAGCCACTCCAACGTGAGCGGCACCGCGAAGGAGTGCGCGACAAGGACGTCCACTGTGCCCGGGATCGCCGCCAGCGAGTGGCCGACCCGCTCCGCCGGGTCGCCGCGGTGACTCCACGCCGGGTCGCGGAACGAGCTCCACGGCAACTCCGCCATCCATACCTCGGCGCCGTCCGGGAGCCCGCCCGCGAACAGCTCCCACACCGCGTCGTTGCCCGCCAGACCGGAGAGCAGCAGTACCCGCTGCGGAGTGTCGGAGGTGGCCGGGCGGATCAGCCGTGCGCCCGTCGCCGTCACGGGGCGTACGAGGACAGGACGACCGCGGCGGCCGCGTCCTCGCCTCCCGCGTCGCCGATGCCGGCGGTGGCGAGCACGGACCCCGCGTGCGGGCCGCGCAGCCACGCCGCCGCGGCCACGCACTGCAGGACACCCAGCGCGCCGGAGGCGGGTCCGCACGTCGCCGACAGGTCGATGCGGTGCGCACCCGTCACGACGTCCCCCGTAGGAGCGGGCCCGCGCTCCGGCAGGCACCACAGCCCGACCGGGGCCGCTCCCGCGGTCACCTGGGCGATGGCCGTCGTGAGCGAGGCGCACCGGGCGTAGCGTCCAACGACGGCCAACGGCCGCACGCCCCGGTCGAGGGCTGCCGACTCGGCTTCGAGCACCAGCCCCGCCGCGCCGTCGAACGGCTCCGCGGTGACACCGGAACCGGACAGGACGTGACGGACCGGCGCGTTGTCGGGCTCGGCCCCGGCGACCAGCACCCGGTCGGCACGCCCCGCGGCGATCAGCAGCGCCGCCCAGTGCACGGCATCGAGGCCGGAGGTCTGCCCGTTGCACAGGGTCAGGTTCGCTCCGCGGAAGCCGTACGTAATCGCCAGCCAGGACGCGATAACGTTACTGGAGGTCGCGGGCAGCGTCATCGGGCTGGTACCGAGGTAGGTGTGTTCCGCGATCGTCTGCACGGTGTCGCAGACGGTGTCGACGTTGCCGAGGTTGGTGCTGACGACCACGCCGACCTGCTCGCCGGGCACGGTCGCCCGGTCGTCCTCGCCGACCAGGCCGGCCGAGCGCAGCGCGTCGCGGCCGGCGACCAGGGCCAGCTTGGTAGCGCGGTCCTTGTAGCGCAGTCCGCGGCCGGTGAGTCGGCGCACCGGATCGGCGGGGGCGGGGTATCGCCGGTCCCCGCGCTGCTGCAGCAGATCGCCCGCGTCGTCGAGACCGGCAACGGCGAGCCCGAGCCCGGTCACCACCGCGCGCCGGCCTTCGGGCGTCATGGTGTGTCCTCCGCGCTCTCGATGACGGCCACGGCGTTGAGGCCGCCGAAGCCGAAGGAGTCGATCTGGGCCAGGCGCATCGGCTCGGCGGGCCGTAGGGCCGCGCCGCGCGCCAGCCGGAACCCGGAGACCGCCTCGACCGGGTCGGTGAGGCCGAGCACCGGCGGCACGACGCCGCGACGCATCGCCAGCACCGCGGCGACCAGGCTGTGCAGCCCCGACGCCCCGGCGGTGTGGCCGGTCATGGACTTGATGGCGGTCATGTGGGGCATCGGCTCCACCCCGGCGAAGACCGCGCTGATCGCCTCGGACTCCGCCTCGTCGTTGAGCGGCGTGCCGGTGCCGTGCAGCAGCACGAGGTCGATGTCCCCTGGGGTGATCCCGGCGCGGCGGTGGGCCTCCTCGGTGACCGCCGCGATGCTCTTGGCCTCCGGGGCGGATGGGTGGTACGCGTCGCAGTTGACCGCGACACCACGCACCCTCGCGTGGATCCGGGGCGCGGGACCGGGAGCGGCGGTCTCCCGGCGCAGCACGATCGCGACGGCGCCCTCCCCCTGCAGCATGCCGCGGCGATTGCGGTCGAAGGGGCGTACGCGGTCGGGGGCCTCGGGATAGCAGCGGTCCAGCAGGCCGTACGTGCTCTCGGTGAGGGTGTCCACGCCGGCGATCACCACCGTGTCCGCGTGCCCGAGGTCAAGCAGGTCAGCACCGAGGGCGAGGGCGTACAGCGAGGCGGAGCAGGCGTTGACGACGGTGTGCGTGTCGGCGGCCCGGAAGTGCCGCCGCAGCGCCGTGCCGAAGTGCAGATCCTGTACGTGGAACGGAATCTTGTCGCGCCAGGACAGCTCGACCGAGCGCAGCTCGCGCAGGGTGGTGCCGACCAGGACCGGCACCTCGCTCAGGTCGTCGCCCAGCCCCGCGTCTGCGGCCGCCGCCGCGACGGCCTGCACGAGCCAGCGGGTAGCGCGCAGCGGCTCGTCGGAGCCGAGTTCGGGGCGGTCGTCGATCTCGTATGCGACCTGCGCCCGGAACCGGCTGCGGTCGAAGCCGCGCAGCTCGTCGATGCCACTGCGGCCGGCGACCAGCGCGGAGAACATCTCCTCCGTGTCGGCGCCGACGCTGGCGACCGCGCCCATACCGGTCACGATCCAGCTCATGCCGCGCTCCGGTACCGGCGCATGATGAGCACAGCGTTGTTGCCACCGAAGGCGAGCGCATTGTTCTGCACGATGTCCAGCTCCATGTCGAGCGCCTCGTTGGGCACGCAGTCCACCGCGCACTCGGGGTCGGTGACGCGGTGGTTGACGGTCGGTGGGATGAACCCGCGGGAGACCGCGATGGCGCAGGCCGCGGCGGCCACCGCGCTGGCAGCGCCCATACTGTGCCCGATCATCGACTTGATCGAGATGGTGCGCGGCACGGCGTCGTCGCCGAACACCTGCCGCAGCGCCCCGCACTCGGTGACGTCGTTGGCCTTGGTGCCGGTGCCGTGCGCCGAGACGAAGTCAATCTGATCGGCGGTGACACCCGCGTGCCGGTGGGCATTGCGAACCGTACGCGCGATGCTGTCCCGGTCGGGCGCGACGGGGTGCAGCGCGTCGCAGGCGAGCCCGTACCCGAGCACCTCGGCGTAGATGTGCGCGCCGCGGGCCAGCGCGGAGTCGAGGCTCTCCATCACCAGGATCCCGGCGCCCTCGCCGGTGAGGATGCCCTCGCGGTCCCGGTCGAACGGGCGGCACAGCTCCGGGGCGATAGTGCCGAGCCGGTAGAAACCCGTGAACGTCTTGCGGCACATGGCGTCCGCACCGCCGCACAGGGCGATGTCGACGTCGCCGCTGCTGAGGGCGTCGTACCCGGACCCAACCGCGTAGTTGCCCGCCGCGCACGCGGTCGGGATGGTCACGGCCTCGACGTCCTCGAGCGCGAGCTCGCGGACGATGCCAGCGGACAGCCGGCCGGCCGAGACCCGCCGGGCCCGCACCGGGTCGTAGGATTCCGGCCCGTCGCGGAGTCCCGCCTCGACCAGCTCGTCGAGGTCGCGGGACTCCCCGTCGGTGGTGCCGACGGAGACCAGGCACCGGCGGGCGCGGACGCTGTCCTCGGTGAGGCCGGCGTCCGCGACCGCCATCCGGGCGGCGGCGACCGAGAATTGGCTCGCCCGGCCCAGCTCCGCGGGATCGAGGCGCTGGATCCAGGCGTCCGGCTCGAAGTCGTCCACCTCGCAGCCCTGGGCGTGGGCGAAGCCGGCGGTGTCAAAGGCGGCGATCGCCTTGACGCCGCTGCGCCCCTCCCGCAGCCCCGACGCGAAGGCTTCGACGCCGGTGCCAATGCTGGTGATGACACCGAGGCCGGTGATGACGACCCGGCGGCGCGTGGCGCCCGGTGCTGGAGCGTGCTGCATCATCTCACCCATCTGCGGTCGGGGCCGAGCGGTCAGCGGCGCGAGGCCTGCTCGACGACCTGGTAGATGCCCTGGAGGTTGACCATCCGGCTCAGCTCGGCCTGGTCGATGGTCACGCGCTGGCTGCGCTCGAGGGCGGCGAGAATCTCGATGGCGCTCAGCGAGTCCGCCTCGTGGTCCTCCTTGAACAGGCTGGTCTCGCTGACCTCGTCCTCCTCGAGCTCGAGGATGTCGCAGACGATCGTCTTGATCTCCTGCTTACGGGCGGCGTCAAGGCCAACGGTCAGGTCGGCGTTCGGCATGTCGGCTCCGTTCGGTTCGGGGCGCGCCGGCTAGGAGGGGCGAGCCCTTTGTCGAGCAGGTCGAGAGTGCCGTCGGCGGCTATACGAGCCCTATACGGCGGCGCCCGCATCGGTCCAGCGCGCGGCAAGGCCCGCATCGACCCGATCCGCTTACCGGATTCGGCGTTGGTGAGCGCGACGAAGCCGGTGCCACTGTCGAGCCGGGTAAACGTGCCGGCGCGGTAGCCCGCGAGTACGGCCACTGTGGCCGTACTCTGCGCAGCCGCCGGTGTCGTCGATGACCGTCACGCGCCCATAGAAGCTGCCGGGGTGGCCCACCGCGAGCATCCGAGCCGGCGCAGCCGTGGCGGTGATCGGAGTGCTGCTCTCGCTACTCGCCGGCGTGGGTCGGACCCTGCTGGCGATGGGCCGCCGACGGGACCTGCCGGTCAGCTTGGCCGCCGTGCACCAGGTGCACCAAGTGCCATACCGAGCTGAGCTGGCGGTGGCCGCGGTAGTTGCGGCCGTGGTCCTCGTCGGGGACATCCGCGGGGCAATCGGCTTCTCCAGCTGCACCGTGCTGGTCTACTACGCAATCACCAACGCCGCGGCGCTCACCCTCGGCCGCGACCCGGACCGCCGGCTGCCGGTACGGCTGCTCGCCGTACTGGGGCTGGCCGGCTGCCTCACGCTGGCCGCCAGCCTGCCCCCAACCAGCGTGGGGGCGGGAATCGGCGTGCTCGCCATCGGCGCCGCCTGGTACGCGCTGCGTCGGCGGCACCTCGACCGCGCCGGAGGCCGTTGACCCGCCCTGAACGAGGCACCTGGCACGTTACCGCGATGGGGGTAGCCGCCGGCGAACGACGACCTTCCACGCCGCTGCTCCTGGCCGGCGCGGGCAGAGGCCCGGCGTGGTCGTTCAGCAGCGGGACTCGGCGAGGCCGACGAACTCGTCCACGGCACCGGGGACTTCCGCTCCGAAGATGGAGGTGGTGATGGGAAGGGTCAGGATCGAGAGAGGGCCGCGCGCCTCCAGTCGCCAGGTGACGTCGTACCCGCCCTGGTCGTTGGGTTCGATCGTGTGGTGCCAGTCGGTGTGGGTCCACGGCAGACTCTTGAAGCGGTCTGTGTAACGCTCCTGGGGCACGACTTCGACCACCTCGTAGGCGATGGGGTCCTGTCCCTGGACCTTCACCGTGCCGGTGGCGCCGGCCTCGAAGGGCTCGTCGAGCTCGATGTAGTCGAGGCCCTTGTCCCACTCGGTGCGGGCGGGCACGTCGGCCCACAGGTCCCACATCGCGTCGCGGCAGGCGTCGGTGGAGCGGGTCACCGTGACGATGTGGGTGTCGCGGACCGAGCCGAGGAATGCCAGGAGGGCCACCAGGCCCACGAGCGCCCCGGCAATCGACAGTACGACCTTACGACGTCGGGTCATGAGAGTCCTTCTTCCGGGTCGGCCGACTCACCAGATTCAGCCGGGCTACATTCCTGGGACGTACCACACGCCCGCATTACACAGACGTGTTGCACAAACGTACCAACTCGAAGGGGTGTGTCAATGCGTGTCGACAATCGAGCTGCCCTGCTGCGCGGCGCGCGGACCTGTCTCGACCAGCGTGGGTACGCACGGACCCGCGCCCGTGACGTCGCCTCCGCGGCCGGGGTGAGCACAGCGGCCATCGGCTACCACTTCGGGACCACCGAGGCCCTGCTCCTCGCCGCCCTCACGGAAGGGCTCGAGGAGTGGTCGGCCACCCTGGATGGTCGGCTGCGGTCGGTACCGGCCCGTACGTCGCTGCCTGATCATCTGGCCGCCGCCTGGGGGCAGGTGGTCGAGTCGTTCGAGGGCAACCGCGGCGTGCTCGCCGCATCGTTCGAACTCATCGCACAGGCCGACGAGGACTCCGAGCTGCGCCAGGCGCTCCGTCGCACACTCGCGGACGCGCGAGAGAACCTCGCCACGCAGATGCTGGGTATCGACCCCACAGCCGAACCCCAGCGGGCCAGGAACGTCGGCGCGATGTGCTACGCGATCCTGAGCGGCCTCATCGTGCAATGGCTCGTCGACCCCGACGGTCTGCCCACCGCCGAAGGCCTGGCGTCCGGCCTCCTCGACCTGCTCGCCCTCGACGGCGCCCCCAGGCACACGCCACCATCGCCGCCGACATCTTCGAAACCACCACCCTGACCAGCGCCCGCCTGTACGTCCTGGCGATCATCGACCACGCCACCCGCCGGATCCGGGTCCTGGGCGCCACCGCCCACCCGACCGCCGCCTGGGTCACCCAGGCCGCCCGCAACCTCGTGATGGATCTCGAGGACGCTGGATGCCAGATGAGGTACCTGATCCGGAATCGAGACAGCAAATACCCTGCCCTGCTCGACACTGTGACCTTCGCCGGTTAGTGGCGGTGGAACTCTACGGTTGAGTGGCGCGTAGTTGTGCTGTGCAGCAGGCTCGCACCGTGTTCTTGAGTTCCTCGATCGGTGGCCCCCAGCCGCCTTGCCACGCGTCCTCGGTGCCGTAGAGCTGGCCTAGGGGAAGGTCGATCACCTCGTTGTCGTAGTTGGCGCGCATGACGATGTCTTCGACTTGTTGGGTGACCCAGAGTTCGCCTGCGCGTTCGGACAGGCACATCTCGGCTAGTTGTCGGAATGCTGTGGCGGCTGCTGCCATGGTGGTGGATGGCAGTGCGATTCCCAGCTCGGCCAGGGCGGCGGGGAGTAGGTCGTTGACGGTGTGCGAGTCTCGGCTGTTGAGCCCGGCAAGTTCCCGTAGCGCTGGGCTGTCGTGGCCGTCGGCCAGCCATTGTGCGGCCCACCAGGGGATGCTTTCGGTGGGTGCGATGCCGAGGATGAACCAGGCCGCCACCGTGACCGGTGTGGGGGTTCGCTGGTCGTGGTGGTGTTCAGTCATCGGCCGCGACCAGCAGGGACAGGATGCGGTTCATGCGGTCAATGGTTACCAGTTCGTGGAATTCGGTGTGGACGCCGCCCCAGTCGTGGAAGGCCGCCGGGCCGAGGTCGCGTAGCTTGTACACCCGGTCGGCGGCGCGTAGCCGCTGGTACGCCTCCTGCTCCAGGTCGGGCCGCAGGTGCTCCGGAAGCGGTGCGAGTTGCTCGGCCCAGGCGCGTAGGTGCCGCTGGGCTGCGTCGGCGTCGATCGGGTCGTAGCAGGCGGGCCTGATCCGTTCACGCCAGTACGGGCCGTGCCGTTCGGGGTCTCCACCGGGGTCGCTGCCGGCGTAGTTGTTGCCGAAACGCTCATGTGCGATCAGTGCTGCCAGGAGAGCGCCGTCGTCGTCGGCCGTCTCGGGTAGGCGGAAGTGCTGAAGGTCAACCCACTGGAAGGTGCCGTTGGCGAAGTTGATGAAGGTGTGTGCGAGGTGCACAAGCCGGGCCGCAGCGGTTGGTACGTCGTTCGCGCTGATAGAGGCGTCGGGCCCTTGCAGCGCGACGAGCAGGCGTAGCTGAACTTCGTGAGTGAGGCTGACATGCCATGTCACTTCGCCGGTGACTGTAGTACCGAGGGGCGGGACGACGTCGTGGGCTATCGCGGTGCTCTCGGCGTATCCCAGGGCGTCGGGCATGCCGTCGATGCGGATGAACACGCCGAACGGCTTTCGGGCGATGACTGTGCCGGTGACCCGTGCTCCGCACGGTAGCGCCTGCACGGTTGTCGGCCAGGCCCTTCGGAGCCGGTCCGGGTCGTCGTCGCGCGGGTTGGGCCAGGGGTACTCGGTCATGGCCGGTCCTGCTGACGGGTGGAGTCGAGCCACTCCGCGTCGTTCCATGTCACTGGCGTCGCGCCCACTGGTTCGAACCGGATGGCCGGGTCGTTGGACTGCACCAGGCAGCACACGCGGTGCCCGAACAGTGCCGCTGCGCGGGCCTGGTCGGCGATGATGTCCAAGACGACCTGCGCTGTCCGGGGACAGTGGCGGGAGAAGGTGTCGTAGCCGGTAAAGACCAGCACCAGACCGGTCGCGTCCGGGGTGGTGCCGTAGTCGTAGGTGACCACGTCGCTCAGGCAGTCGTTGAGCGCGTTGAGGTTGTGGCCGTAGTAGTCGGGAAAGTGCAGCGCCGCGGCTATGTCACGATGCAGATCCGCCTCCGATGGCCAAGTGGAGGCGTCCAGCCGCACCACCTGGTAGCCCTGTTCCCGCAGCGTCGCGACGACGGTATCCAGCACCGACGTGCGCCAGAACAGCCGCACGTATGAGGGCGCCACGAGCCTAAATGCGGCGTCACCGGACAGCTCAGCGTCGAGATCGAACGCGCTCACACGAGTTCCGCCGAGGCTGGGTCCGCGAGGTAGCGGTGCAGGGAGGTCTTGGGGATGCCGGTCTTGGCGGCGATCTTTCCCAGGCTGGTGCCCTGGGCCTTCAGTAGCCGGGCGTATTCGATCTTGTCGGCGGAGTGGGCGATGGGGCGGCCGACGTGCCGGCCCTTGGCCTCGGCTGCGGCGCGGGCATGCGCGGCGCGTTCGGCGGTGAAGGTCCGTTCCATCTCGGCGAACAGTGCTAGGAGCAGGAAGGCGATGCGGCCCATACCCTCATCGGTGGTATTGATCGGCAGCGGATCTGCGAGGGACCGTACGCCGATGCGCTTCTCGGCGAGGTCGTGCACGAGGTTGAGGACCTCGCGGAGGTTGCGGCCGAGGCGGTCGAGGGTGTGCACGACGATCGTGTCGCCTGCTCGCGCGTAGCGCAGTAGTGCCGCTAGGCCCTCGCGGTTGATTGTGGTGCCGGATTTTTTGTCGGTGAAGATCTGCTCGTCTGGGATGCCGTCCGCGGTAAGAGCGTTGAGTTGCCGTTCGAGGCTCTGTTTGGTGGTGGAGACGCGGGCGTAGCCGAGGTCGAGCCCGGCTGGAGGGTGCGGTGCGGCGGTAGCCATCCGGAGATCGTACCGGAAGTCGGCGCTGAACCGCATTTTCGGAACACCCATTGTGGGACGAATTGTGGAACGGGTGGGTGCCGTTTGTCGGCGTCGCGAATGGATTCCTGGTTGCTGTTCCACTTCCAAGAATGTGGAACAGTCCGCGTGTCCCACTCGAATATTGACAATTTTGCACCTAATCTACGGCGGTGCGCGGCTCGCCCCTTCCGCCGTCGCGGCCCGGTCTAGCCGAGTTGCCGGAGACCGTGCGGGCACAGGCGCTGCATCGGTGGCGGGTGCTGCGGCCGCATCTGGAAGATGGGGTGCCGCTGCTCCGCGCAGCCAGCGAGGCGGAGGTCGCGCTGAGGACCGCGCAACGCTGGCTGACCCGCTACCGCGCCGAAGGACTGGCCGGTCTCGCCCGGGCGCCGCGCGCCGACCGGGGAACGCGCCGGCTCCCCGACGATCTGCGGCTGCTGATCGAGGGCCTGGCGCTGCGCCCGCCCGGGCCATCGGCGGCGCATGTGCACCGGCTCGTGGTCGACGTCGCGAAGAACGAGGGCTGGCCGGTGCCCTCCTACGCCACGGTGTACGCAATCGTGCGGGACATCGACCCGGCGATGCGCACGCTGGCCCTGGACGGGGAGAAGCGGTACCGGGAGGTGTTCGACTTGATCCACCGCCGGGAGGCGGCCGGGCCGAACGAGGTCTGGCAGGCCGACCACACCCAGCTCGACCTGTGGGTGATCGCGCCGTCGGGCAAGCCGGCCCGGCCGTGGCTGACCGTCATCGAGGACGACCACTCCCGCGCGATCGCCGGGTACGCGGTCAACCTCGGCGCACCGTCCGCGATCCAGACCGCGCTCGCGCTGCGGCAGGCGATCTGGCGCAAGAGCGAACCAGGCTGGCACGTGTGCGGAATCCCGGGCACCTTCTACACCGACCACGGTTCGGACTTCGCCTCGGCCCACATGCAGCAAGTCGCCGCCGATCTGAGAATCCGCCTGGTGTTCTCCCAGCCGGGCAAGCCCCGTGGTCGCGGGAAGATCGAGCGGTACTTCGACACGATCAACCAGATGTGCCTGCCCACCCTGTCCGGCTACGCCCCGCGCGGCACCAAGGACCGGGCCGGGCAGGCGAAGCTCAGCCTCGCCGAGCTCGACGCGGCGATCGGCCGATTCATCGTGGCGAAGTACAACCAGCGGCCGCACAGCGAGACCGGCCAGCCACCGCAGGCCCGCTGGGACGCCACCGGGTTCCTGCCACACCTGCCGGCCAGCCTGGAACAGCTCGACCTGCTGCTGCTCACCATCGCCAAGCCGCGCAAGGTCCACCCCGACGGCATCCACCTGTTCGGGGTGCGATACCTCGACACCACCGTGCTCGGCGAGTACGTCGGCGAGTCGGTCACCATCCGCTACGACCCGCGCGATATCGCCGAGATCCGCGTCTTCCACGACGAGAAGTTCCTGTGCCGGGCCATCTGCCCCGAACTCGCGGCGCAGAGCATCGGCATCAAGGAGATCACCGCCGCCCGCAATGCCCGCCGGCGCGGCCTGGCCCACGGACTGACCCACCGCGCCAGTGTCGTCGACCGGCTCCTGGCGGTGCACCAGCCACCCGAACCATCGCCGTCGCCACCACTCACCGATCCGGCCGCGCCCGTCACGCCGGTGTTAAGGCTCTACCGGGAGGACTGACACGATGACCGACCCCAACGTGCAGGTCGAGGACACCCCGGAGCAGTGGGCCGCCAAGGAATCGGCCGTCGCCTGCCTGGACATGGCGGAACCCATCGAGGAGGAACCGCCGGCCGAGGCGCCATTCGTGGTGACCAAGGAGTACCGGCGCTTCGCCGAGTTCGCCGACGCGGTCCGCCGCGAGCGCTACATCGGGCTCTGCCACGGCCCGCCCGGGGTCGGCAAGACTCTCTCAGCACGCCGGTACGCCCGCTGGGACCTCGTCGAGCACGCCGTGCAGACCTTCAAGTTCTTCCACGCCGAGACCATCCCGCGCGAGATCCTCGACACCCGTAGCGCCGTCTACACCCCGAAGGTCCACAACAGCCCTGGCCGGCTGGAGAAGGAACTTGCCCACATCCAGGACCGGGTCTCCTGGATGGTCCAGACCCTGCAACACCCCGACCACAACCCGCCCATGCTGTCGCGGCATCAGGGCCGCTTCGCCGAACTGCTGCTTGTCGACGAGGCCGACCGGCTCAAAACCCCGACGCTCGAACAGCTCCGCGACCGGCACGACCGCACCGGTATGGGGCTGATCCTCATCGGCATGCCCGGCATTGAAAAACGCCTCGCCCGCTATCCGCAGCTCTACAGCCGGGTCGGGTTCGTCCACCACTTCCGGGTGCTCTCCGCCGAGGAACAGGCGTTCGTCCTCGCCCGCCACTGGCCCGAACTCGGCTTGCACGACCCTGAGGACTTCACCACCGCCGAGGCCCTGGCCACGATTATCCGCATCACCAGCGGCAACTTCCGGCTTACCGCCCGCCTGGTCGCCCAGATCAAACGAGTCTTGGACATCAACCACCTGGTCGTGGTGACCAAGGAAGTCGTCGAGGCCGCCCGCGAGTCCCTGGTCATCGGCGTGCTGTGACCGTCATCGGCTACGCCCGGCCTCGCATGGGCGAGGAGACCACACAGATCCACGCCCAGCTGGTAGCCGCCGGCTGCACCGCAAATTACTTCGACGAGCAGATCTCCATCCGCGGCGCGCGGCCTCAACTCGAGTACGCGCTCGCCGCCATCCCGCCCGGTGGCGCACTTGTCGTCTGCCGACTCATCCATATCGGTCAGTCCCTGGAAGATCTGGTCGGCCTGCTTGACCAACTCAGCTGCCGCGGCGTCCAGTTCCGTTCCCTACACGAACAGCTCGACACCGCCGAGCACGGCGAGCTGCTCCTCCAGGTCACCCACGGGCTGATCGACGCTCGCAGGACCTGGCAATCCAAAGCAACACGCGATGGGCTCGCCGCGGCCATCGCCGCCGGTCGCAAACCCGGCCGGCAACCAGGACCGCCACCGCTCACGCCGGAGCAACACGAGTTGGCACACGAGCTCAAGGGCGCCGGCCTACCCATCACCGACATTGCCGACCTGCTCGGCGTCTCACGCGCCAAGCTATACCGCACACCACCACCCGGCACAGCGTCAACTAACGGCGAAGATTCAGCGCCGTAGACCTTCGAAGGTCACACTCGACACAGTCCTCGCCGACTCCGGGATCACAGCCGTGCGCAGCGGTGTCCGGATACCCCGCATGAACTCGATCACGGAACGCTGGATCCAAGCCTGCCGCCACGAACTCCTCGACCGGGCACTGATCTGGAACCACGCCCACCTGCTACACGCCCTACGCGAGTACGAACACCACCACAACCAGCACCGCCCGCACCGCGGCATCGCCAACGCCCGACCACTGCGTCCGCTGCCCAAGCCGATCACCGACCCCACAACGCTGACGCACCTGCACGTCCACCGACACGACAGACTCGGCGGCCTCCTCCACGAATACGAGAACGCCGCCTGACCAGCACGGATGAAATTTTCGGCACCCGCAGGGCGGGGCGTGTTCGGTCACGCTGATGCCCGGCTGCTCGCCGACCTAGCCGACGCGACCGGCCTGACCAGGGCGTTCAGCCACGCCCTTGGAGGTCTGCGGCAGCGGCAGCGCGGGCCTCCGGTACGTGAAGGCACTCCGCCAGCAGGGCCACGATGTCGAGCCAGGCCCGCTGCGCGTGCCGCTGGTGGTAGCCGACGCCGGGAAGCACAGTCTGGTCGGGCCCCATCGGTGGATGGTGGAAGGCGTGCAGGGCACCCCCGTAGACAACAAGCCGCCAATCGACCTCCGCGGCCTGCATCTCGGCGGTGAACGCGTCCCGTTGGGCCGGCGACACTATCGGGTCTTCCGACCCGACCCCGGCCCACACCGGGCAGCGGATGTGCGCCGCCTCGCCCGGCCGACCCGTGGTCATTGCGTTAATCGTTGCGATCCCGCGCAGATTGGCGGCGGCGCGGCCGAGTTCCAGCACGATTGCTCCCCCGATGCCGTAGCCGATGGCGGCGATCCGGTCCGGGTCGGTTCGTGGTTCGGCGCGCAGCACGTCCAGCGCCGCGTGGCCGATGCCCCGCATCCGGTTGGGGTCGGCGAGCAGCGGATTCAGGCGCGCCAGCATCTCCTGGGGGTCGGTGAACCAGCGTCCGCCGTGAATGTCGAAGGCCAGCGCCACGTACCCCAACTCCGCGAGGGCGTCGGCCCGGCGACGCTGAAAGTCGTTGAGCCCCGGCCCCTCGGGTCCGACCAGGACCGCCGGCCGCCGGTCGACGCCGACGGGCAGCGCGAGGTGCCCGATCATCGTCAGGCCGTCGGCCGGGTACTCGACCGAACTCGTCGTGATGGACGTCATGAAGCCGGACTATAGCGATCGTCGAGCCCGGCCAGGCACATGTTTCGCCACTGGCAGATGATGTTCTGATCCGCAGACTGTACGAGGAGGCTGCCATGAGCTTCCCGTGGCAGCGCGACGACGGGAGGGTCGTCAACAATTTCCTGGCAACGCAGACCCGGGAACCGTACCGTGACGACCGACGCATTCTCGTCGCCATGTCCGATCTGTACGTGACCACAGGCACCAATGAAAACCTACCACTGGAGGCGGCATGCGTATCCGGACAGCTGCAGAGGCTGAGGCCGGCTCGGTCGCCAACTTCATCGTGGACGAGCCGGTCAGCTGGATCACGAGGGAACGGTTCGACAAAGAATACGCCGAGCAGCGCTTTCGCCCGGAGTGGACCTGGATCGCCGAAGACGACGATGGACGGATCGTCGCACGCGCCCTGTGGTGGGGCCGCTCCGACTCCGAGCACCCGGTCGCCCTGGACTGCCTGCACGTCCTCGGCTCTGTCGAGGACCGGAGCTACTCGCGGCCGGACACGCGGCGTTCGAGCGGGCCGGCGCCAAGGGACGGCCCCAATACAACATCTCACTGGACAACGGCTGGCGCGAGCGACCCGAGGTAGCGGCGGCAGTGGCCTGGCGCAGCGAAGCGGCCCGCCGCGCCGGACTGATCGAGGAAGTCGAGCGGCTGCAGTACGAATGGACCCCCGAAGCTGGCCTCCCCGCACCCGCCACCCAGCTCGAATTCCACCCCGACAGCAACGACGAGACATTCCTCGAGGCCTTCAAGCAGATCGCCGTCGGCAGCCTCGACATCGCGACCCTGCGCGAACTGCCGATGCTCGGCGCGGACCGGCAGGCCCGCGAGGACGTGGAGTTCTACCTGAGCTGCCCCGGCTAACGGGAATGGTGGCGCCTGGCCTACACGTCAGAGGGCGAACTGGCCGGCATGGCCATCCCGTCGGCGACGCCATACAACCGCAACGTCGGCTACCTCGGCGTGGTCCCCGCGATGCGCGGACGCGGCTACATCGACGAGATACTCGGCGAGATCACCCGGCTACACGCCGCCGACGCAGCGAAGCTGATCACGGCGACGACAGACACCACCAACACACCGACGGCCGCGGCCTTGGAGCGAGCCGGGTACACCAACACCGAGATCCGGCTGATCTTCGAGGCCCCCGCGAGCTGACGGGCACCCCCGCAGGGCAGCCACGAAAAGGGCGACCCCGTCCCACTTGCTGGCATGGCGTCGGCGGATTCGTCCCGTTGAGCTTGTGCTCGACGGGACGCAGTGTTGCCAGAAGGGAGGCCCCGGTGCGGGCACGGGGTCTGCAGGTGCTCGATGGGTGCTCGGACGTCAGGTACTGACACGGACGCACAGGAACGTCTCCGCCCTGAAGAACGACCGCGCACTCTCGGCCGGCAGCCTCACGGACCACGGCGCGGCCTGTTCGAGGGACGGAAGGGCACGGCCCGGTTCCCGGACATCGCAGCGGCACGGATACGCGGGGGCGACGCCCCGAGGTGGTCGACCAAACCTTCGTCTCATCGTCGCTAACCTCCCAGCGGCGGTCCGGGCCCTGACCCACATCGACCCTGCCGGCGCCCAGGGCGATCGGCCGCTCCACCTCGTCCTTGGTGCTCGTGTCGATCAGGCTCACGTCAAGGTGGAGACGGTTCTTCACGGTCTCGCCCTCGGGCACCCGGACGAAGACCAGGGTGACCGGCATCTGACGAGCCCACAGATCCTCGAGGTCCGGCACCCCGGAGCCGATCTCGATGATGTCCTCGCCACGGTCGAGAACCGTGAACCCGAAAACCCCGCACCAGAAGGCAGCGAGCCCTTCCGGGCTGTGGCAGTCGATGCTCAGCCCTGCCCCTCTGGTTCGGGTACGCCGCCACTTCTACGGCCCTGGTGGTACTGGCACTGATGCCACTTCCGTGGATCGCATGGCTGGCGGTCGCCCTGCTTGGTGTCGGTAGCTACCTGCCCTTCGGGGTGAACGTCACACTCGGCCAGCGCTACCTACCGGGGCGGGCGACCACCGTCTCCGGCGTCACACTCGGCCTCGCGGTGTCCGTGGGAGGTCTTTTCGCCCCGGTGTTCGGGCTGATCGCCGACCGTGCCGGCCTCCACGCGGCACTGCTCACGTTGGCGGCAATGCCCATCATCACGATGGTCACGGTCCACCGTCTCCCCTCAGTGTTGAACGAGGCCGAAAATATCCGCCAGCGCGCCCGCGACTACCCAAGGCCACGGCGGCGCGCGCGGCGGCGGAGACGAAGCTGGCGGCCAGAATTGCACCGACTCCGCGTGCCGGGCCACCTCGGCAACGGGGACGCCGAGTGCAGGCCAGTCCGACGCCGAGTGCAATGGCAGCGTGGAAGATCCTCGCCCGGTCCAGATGTTCCGGTACGCCGCGTGCCCGGGCGATGGCCTTGACGGCGGCCTGGTCGGAGTCCGTCAGCCCGTAGCCATCGGGGCCTCCACCGTGCGAACGGGGAGGTTGGGCGCGAGCCGCCGTAGTGCTTGTCGGCTCCGCTGAAAAGTTTGGGGCCCGCGTTGACAGTGCTCGCTACAACAGTGAGGCGTCTCGAAACCGGGTGGCAGCTGGCTCTGGATCCGTTGCATGCTTCGACCCACGAGATAGGTCACCGTGGCTCCCAGGACCTGTGCGGACGTGACCCGTGCGGACCGACAGGTTCCCACTCCAGAGAAGGTGATGTGGACGATGGAACTGCGCAGACTAGGTGCTGACGGGCCGATGGTGTCAAGGCTAGCGCTGGGCTGCATGACCTTCGGGCAGGAGGCCGACGAGGACACGGCGTACGCGATCCTCGACGCCTTCGTCGAGGCTGGCGGCACGCTGATCGACAATGCCGACGTCTACGCCGACGGCCGCAGCGAGGAGATTCTGGGCCGTTGGATGCGGGACCGCCCGGAGCACCGCAAGAACCTGGTCCTCGCTACCAAGGGGCGATTTCCGGTTACCGGCCAGTCGGGTGCAGGCCTGAGCCGGGCCTATCTGCACCGGGCGCTGGACGCCAGCCTGCGGCGACTCGGCGTCGAACGAATAGACATCTACCAAGCACACGGGCCCGACCCCCGAGAACCCCTCGAGGAGTTCGCTGCCTTCGCCGTCGAGGCCACCGCGGCAGGCAAGGTGGCGCACGTCGGGGTCAGCAACTTCGCTGGGTGGCAGACGGCATTACTGCACTCCGAGATGCTGCGGTCCGGGGCTGCCGCACCGGTTTCGCTGCAGCCTCAGTACAGCCTGCTCGTGCGCGAGCCCGAGTGGGAGCAGCTTCCGGCGACTCGGGCGCTCAACATGGGCACCATGGTGTGGGGCCCGCTCGGGGCGGGCTGGCTGACCGGCAAGTATCGCCGCGCTTCCAGTGCGCCTTCGGGAAGCCGGCTGGGCGACGACCCGAACCGGGGTCTGGAGGCATTCTCCCGGCGCGGCACCGAGCGGAACTGGCGTACCGTCGAGACACTCGCCGAGGTCGCGGCACAACACGGCCTCACCTCGGCGCACGTCGCGCTGGCATGGGTGATGGACCGGCCGGGCATCACCGCTGCTCTGGTCGGTGCCCGCACGGCCGACCAGCTACGCACAAGCCTCCAGGCAGCGAACCTGCACCTCGATCCCGCCGCCATGGAGGTTCTCGACAAGGTCAGCGAGCCGGCGACTCCCGACTATCCCTACACGTTCCTCACGGAAGTGTCGGCGTGGAACGAACGCTGACCCGCGTAGACCGCGTAGCCCCCTGCGGGGCGGGCGATGCTCGCTGGCCCTAAAGAAAGGCTGATGCGTGTTTGACCTGAACGTTCCCGGCCGGCTGATCGCCATCGTCGGCATCGACGGAGCAGGCAAGACGACACAGGTGAAGGAGCTCGCATCGTGGCTCACAGCGCTCGGTGTTCCCGCACGTCAACTGCCGCATCAGACCCTTCTCCCGGTCCGACAGTCCCTCGACAAGATCGCTCGGGAAGATGGCTTCGAGGATCACCTCGACATGTTGGGTCCAGATATTATCCGCCTGATCCCGGCGTGCTGTAAATTTGTTACGCTCGCCGCGCTGAACGAAACGGCAGCCGATCCGGAATCGGTCACGTTGATGGATCGCTACACTTACTGTCAATATGCGGCAGTTCGGTTGCAGCGGGCGGACAACGAGGAGTTCCTGCGACGCCTCAACCGCGCGCTCCCCACTCCCGACCTGACCATCTTCCTCGACGTCGATCCGGCTGCCGCTCAACGACGTATCGAAGGTCGCGGCATCGATCGGGAGAGCATCGACTTTCTCGCCGGCTATCGACGTGCCTACCGGTCCCTACCAGAGTTCGACAGCTTCGTCGTTGTGGACGGCAACGGTCGACGGGAGGCGGTACAGCAGGCTCTGCGCGAGGTCGTCGCCAGCGCCCTCGACATTTCGGCCGCCCCTTCCCCAAGCGCCGCCCCTCCCCCAGGCGCCGCCGGTCCCACCCCAACCGGTAGACGCTGACGTGGTTGCGGGAGTCGGTACGGAACTCGGCACAGTCCCACCAGGACCATCGCTCCCATAATTGCCAACCCGCGCCGGCCGCCAACTCGTCGAGTTCGTCCGGCTGCCCTGCTGTCGGCCTCGGGCGGCTCAGCCCTTGCTGAACGCCTTCGGACTAACGCCGAGGATCCGCTTGAAGTGGCGGCTCAGGTGCGGCTGGTCGCAGAAGCCGCTCGCCCCGGCGACCGATCCCAGTGGCTCCCCGGCCAGAATCAGCCGGCGGGCCAGGTCGACCCGGCGAGAGATCAGGTACCGATGCGGCGACATGCCGAACTCGCGGGTGAACGACCGCACCAGATAGGCCGGGTGAAAGTGCAGCACGCGGGACGCCTCGTCGAGCGAGACGCCCGGCACGACGTGCTCCTCCAGCAGGTCCCGCAGCCGGTACGCCGGGGCCCGGTCGAGTCGCTCGGGCCGGCCCGCGTGGCCGAGCCGGGCGCGCAGCCGCTCGGTGATCTCTGCGAGATGGGTCTCGGCCTCGAGCTCCTCGCCGGCCTGCCCGATCACCGTGTGCAGGGCTGAGATCCGGCGGCGCAGCGCGGGATCGATGAACGCCGAGTTGTCCACAGCGGCCCCGACCAGGCCGGTGGGCAGCCGGTCCGGCTCCAGGTAGAACACGCGCTTGCGCAAGCCGTGCGGGTGGGCGGCGGTACCGTTGTGCGGTACGTACGGCGGGAGCAGGGTGACCAGGTCGCCGAACGCGCCGCGCTCGTGCTTGTCGAGGTCGTACCGCACGGCGCCATCGTCGACGATCAGCACGCTCCAGGTGTTGTGCGCATGCATCGGATAGGCGTGACCAGTGAGATGGGCGCGCAGCACCTCCACCACACCGCCCAGGCGCGGACGCCAAGCGGAGATCTCCATGCCCGCCGCGCCAGCGCTGGTCACCGACACGTCAAAATCGTACAAGACCGCGGGACCGGCACGGCCGATCATCGGATCATGCAATCTGACACCACATCCGTACGCTTCGACACCAAGATCGCCGTTCTCCTACGCGACGACCTGCTCACGTGGCAGCGCCTCAACATCACCGCGTTCCTGGTCAGTGGGATCGGCACGGCGGTGCCCGAGGTGATCGGCCAGCCGTACGAGGACGCCAGCGACGTGCAGTACCTGTCGATGTTCCGGCAGCCCGTACTCGTGTTCGTGGGTGGCAAAGAACTGCTCCAGGCGGCACATTCCCGGGCGATCGGCCGTAACCTGCCGGTGTCGGTCTTCACCTCCGACCTGTTCGCCACGAACAACGACCGGGACAACCGGGCCGCCGTCCGCGCCGTCACGTCCGAGCAGCTGGACCTGGTCGGGATGGCCACCTACGGCCCGCGTAACGCGGTGGACAAGGCACTCAAGGGCGCAAAGATGCATCACTGACCGGCCGGCCCCGCCGCCGGGATCGGCGCGCATTCCCACCAGGTTCCTGCCGGCCTACCGAGGTACGGCCCGGAACGGTCACCGGTGAGGTCAGGAGCGCAGCGACGACCTGCGGAGCCCGCGCTGGCGGCGGGGTGCCGGGTGGGTTCCGGCAAGCATGACCGACGTCGAGGAGCTGCGCGGCCGGCGGCCCTCAGGGTAGACAGTGTGTTGCGCCGCCAGAAATACGTCTCGGCGGGCGTCCTCCTCGTGGGAGCACATCCGCCGATTCGGGGGATGAGGGTTCAGGCTGCCTTGATCACGAGCTTTCCCCCACCCGTGTCGACATCGACGTTCGGACCCGACGCCGCGGTCGCTACCGCTACCTTCTTCGGCCCGCCACCGGCGTCGGCACTCACCTGGAACAGGCCACCGGGCAGAGCCACGTCGGCGCCACCACCACCGGTACGAACGCTCACCGGCTGCGGGGCCACGCTCATGGCGACCTTGACACCGCCGCCGCCACCGGAGTAAACCCCGAGCTTCGGGGACCCGTGCCAAGGGCTTCGCGTAGTCGGCTGAGGTGTGTTTGACCTGAGGTGTGTCTGACCTGGTCATGGTGATCACACCCAGGTCGTCACTCCACACCACATCGAAAACTATCTGTGCGAACCGACTCGAACCCTACTGGGAAGCCCTCCGGGTACGCGCGGCCACCAGCGTGACGGCCAGGACCGTCAACGAGATGACGGCGACGGATCGACCAATCCGGTCTATGCGTATCGAGTTACAGGCCCGAAACGCCGGTTCCCAATAGTTACCGTCTGAGGGGAGCGCCCGCCAGGGATTCAGATTGGTTTCCAACACGTTTCCGCAACTCATCTTTTCATGGTCACCCGGCGCGCGAATATTAATTGGCCAAGCCAACAGAAGCGCCACCAGGACACTGCCCAGCACGGCGACTTTGACGGGTGTCAGCCAGCGGCGCCTTCGACCACTCCGCTCAGCTCCAGCTGTCATCCAACGAATAGTAGGTCATGCGTGCCGCGCCGGCCCAGCCCGCCCACATCGATTCGGGGACCAGCATCCTGGCCAGCACCAGTCAACGCCCTTGGTGTCGGCCGGACGCAGCACCTGAGTTGGTCATCGGTTCTCGGAGTTTCGGAGTTTCGGAGCGGACCTTAAGGACCCTTCTTCGGGAATATCCCACTTAATCAGTATCTCAGCCAACACTCCGTTACACATCAGGGTGCGACTTTGAAATCATTACTTTGCGAACCGCAATCACTTATCCTACGTTCTCAACTCCTTCATGGAGTGTGCAACGGAACAATCCCGGCTTCCTGCGCCACGGTGCGGGCCGAGATTGAGAGTGGACAAGATTCAGGAGTAGGTGCGTGGACGACGAGCGACTGGCACTGGTCATGCTGAAGCCGGACGCGGTCCGGCAGCAGCTGACCGGCCCGATACTGCGCTGGCTGGCCGGCAGGGGGTTCGAGCCGGTCGAATTCCGGCAATTCCTGCTCTCCGCGGAGCGCCGGGCCAACCTCTACCGCACGACCCGCAGTGGTGGTCGGCTCGACTGGCAGCTCAACGCCGTCCTGTACACCCTGGGGCCGGTGCAGAGCCTCCTCCTGCGCGGTCCGGCCGGGGACCTGCCGGCGGCGAGCCTCGTGTCCGGGCACCTCAAGGGCGACTTCCGTCCGTCCCGGGCACAGCCCGGCACGATGCGGGCAGATCTCGGTGCGTTGAACCCCATCTTCAATCTGGTGCACTCCGCGGACGACCCGGCGAGCGTCCGGAGGGAGTCCCGCGTCCTCTTCGATGACGGTCCCTTCTTCAACGAGGCTGGGCTGTCGGCCGCTGCCACTCGGCCACCGACACCATTTCCCTTGTGGAGCACCGTCGCCGATGTGCTCCACCGATGGGCGGCGAAAGCAGGCGTGGCTGAGGCGACGCTGGCTGGGGTGAACTGGCCGGCGGACTCGGGTGGCCCGCGACACGATGCGCTGCGGGTGGCGACCCGGGCGGTCGAGGAGATCGCGGCTGCGTCGTCACCGGGCACGGCCCGGCTCCTGGTTGGGATCCGCACGGGCGAGACGACGTGGGCCGGATGGCGGGACCGGACTAAGATCGATGACGACCCTTGGCCCTCCTACCTCACGTACACCACCCTGCGCTATCTCGATCTTTGTCTGGAAACCCCGTGATGCATATCCGTCCTGGCGGAGAGCCCACAATCCCGGTCCGAAAGAGGGATCTGTTCGCCGACATCCGGGCCGATTGGAGCTGACCGATGGGCTTGGCGACGACTCAGGTGGAGACCATCTTTGATCCACGACTGGCGATCCGTGCGGCCCGCCTGTTCGACGGCTACCTGCTGCACGACGGCCCGGTGCTGCTCTTGGTAGCAGGCGGGCAGATCACCGATGTGGACGTTACCGGCGCTGCGCCCCCGCACGGGGTGCCGATGACCGATCTCGGAGATGTCACGCTCCTGCCCGGTCTGGTGGACGCGCACACACATCTGGCGTTCGACCCGCAGGGGCGCACCGAGCACCAGATGGTGCACGACGACGACGCCACGGTCCTGGGCCGGATGCGCGAACACGCGGCCCGCGCGCTGCGCGCCGGGATCACCACCGTCCGAGATCTGGGCGACCGGGGTTACCTCAGCCTGCGGTTGCGGGCCGAGTACGCCGAGGACACCAGCGGTCCACAGGTGCTCGCCGCCGGGCCACCAATCACGCGCAGCGGCGGGCATTGCTGGTATCTCGGCGGCGAGGCAGATGACACGGACCAACTGGTCGCGGCTGTTCACGCCCGAGCCGACCGCGGCACCGATCTCCTGAAGATCATGGCGACGGGTGGGATGACCACCAGCGGCTCGAACGCCGCAGCGGCGCAGTACACCCTCGACGAACTACGCGCGGTCACTCGGACCGCCCACGACCGGGGCCTGCCGGTCATCGCCCATGCCCACGCGACCAGGGGGATCACCGACGCGGTCACAGCCGGCGTCGACAGCATCGAGCACTGCACGTTCATGACCGCCGATGGGCTGAAACTCGATCCGGCGACGGTCGACGCAATCGCCGCGGCCGGGATCTTCGTCGGGTGCACGGTCGTGCGACCCAGAGACAGCATGCCCGAGGAGGTGCTTCGGACCATCGCGCCCTACTGGGAGAATCAGGCGTACCTGCGTCGCCGTGGCGTTCGCGTCGTCTGCTGCACCGACGCGGGGATCAGCCAGCACAAGCCCCACGACATCCTTCCGAGCGATGTCGGATACTTCGCCAGCCAGGTCGGCACCAACGCCGAGGCGTTGGCTTCAGTGACATCGTTGGCCGCGCAGGCGTGCCGTCTCGGTCATCGCAAGGGGCGGGTGGCGGTCGGCTACGACGCCGATCTGCTGGCCGTGGCCGGAAATCCAGTCACGGATATAACTGCACTGGTCCAGACTCGCGCTGTCTTCCGGGCCGGAAAGCGCGTCCACTGAACGTCCATCCAGCAGGGTGGAGTTTCGGCACGTGCACAACAGGCCGTCACGCGGCGCGGAGAGCAGCAGCCCTCAGCAACTGGCCGGGCTGGTCTGTTCGACAAGAAGGTCGTCGAGAGTCTCGCCGATCATGGCGAGGGCTTGCCGCTGACTTACGATCGTGGATCGAGTCGGTACGGGGGCAACGGCGGCGAGCTTTTCCCTGGCGTCGGCGACCATGGCCGCCCAGGCGGCGTTGTCGAGCGCGCCGGTCGTGTCGAGGAAGGCCAGGATCCGGGCGCCGTCGGCGAAGCGTGCCACTGCCGGCATCATCGTGACGAAGCTGATCATGACCACGCAGGCAGCGTGCATGTTGTCGGCCTCGAGCAGTTCTTCGACGTGGGCACGGAGTAGCTGATAGGCGGCTCTGCGGTCGCCGCGCCGGAACAGTGCCTGGGCGCGCACGGACTGGTTCGGCGAGTGGGTGCGTGCCGGCAGCGGCACGTCGATCGCCTGGTCGAACAGCTGGTCTGCGGCCGCCCGTTGACCTTGGAAGCTGGCGGAGAAGCCGAGCAGCATCAGCGTCCAGTGCAGCAGGGTCGGCGGGCCGTGGCTGCGGAACCGGTCAACGAGCGGGGTGAGCTGGGCTTCTCCGCGTGCGTACTGCCCCTGAAAGACCAACGCTACGCCGAGATCGACCTCGACCTGCGCGGCGAGATCGTCGGCGCCGAGTCGGCGTAGCTCGGCCAGCGCCGGCGGCGCCGTGTGGATCTGCGCGGCGTAGTCGTCGTGGACGTTGGCTCGCAGGTGCCGGGCCACCGGGTCGTCAGGGTCGCAGTGCTGCCGGATCAGGGTGTCGAACCCGGCTGGGTCCTGACGGACGTGATGGCGGGACGCGGCGGCGATCAGGCCGGCCACGACCCGCGGCCGGTCCTCGACCGGCACCCGGTCCTCGGCCGGCGTCCGGTCCTCGGGCGGTGCCTGTTCGAGGAGGCGTTGGGCCCACTGACCGATCTCGTGGCGGTGCCGCCGGGCGGCCTCGGTGGCGATCGGCCGGAACAGGTCATGGGCCAGGCGGTGGTCGCCGCTGGCAAAGGCCCGGTCAACCGCCACGCGCAGGTTGGGCCACAGCTCGTCCAGCTGGGCGACCCCCTGGACTTCCGTCAGGCCGGTGAGCTGGTCGTGCAGCGAGGCCACCCGTTCCCGTACGTATCGGGTGTGTGCGGCCTGGGCGGGTGCGGCCGTCGGTCCGGCGGCGAGGTGTTCGGCGGCGAACTGGCGTACTGGTTCCAGCAACCGGAACCGCTGGCCGAACGGGCCGGGTTCGGCGGAAACCATCGAGCGCTGCACGAGGCGGTGCAGCACATCGTTGACGTTCAGGCCGCTGCCGGCGGCAACGGCCGCGGCTCCGGCCCGGTCGACTGGGCCGGTACACACCGACAGCCGTTGCAGCAGGTCCTGTTCGGCCATGGTGAGCAGCCGGTAGGACCATTCGATCGTGGCGCGCATGGTGCGGTGCCGGTCCGCACCGGTCCGCCGCCCGCCGACCAGCAGCCCGAGCTGATCGTCGAGACGCTCGCGGATCTCCTGCGGGGTGTGACTGACGGTTTGGGCGGCGGCCAGCTCGATGGCGAGGGGAAGCCCGTCGAGGCAGCGGCAGATCTCCTCGATCACCTCCCGTGCGGCATCCGTCGTGCCCGCGGCGGTCAGCGCGTTCGCACGTTCGGTGAACAGGTCGGCGGCGGCCCCGGCAGCGGGTAAGGGTGGCACGGCGACCAGCCGTTCGTGACCGTGGTGGAGGCCGAGCGGTTCCCGTGCGGTGGCCAACACCCGCACCTGCGGGCAGCCGTCGGCGACGGCCTGGGCCAGGCGGGCCGCGCCGTCCACGACGTGTTCGCAGTTGTCGAGCACCAGCAGCGCCCGGAGGGAACTCAAATACAGCACAATGGACTCACTCAGCGACCGGCCTGGGCCCTCCTCGACGCGTACCGCCGCAGCGACAGCTTGGGGAACGTCCTCGTCCGTCGTGATCTCGGTCAGGTCGACCAACCAGGCGCCGTGCTCCAGCCGGGCCCGTTGCGCGGCCGCGACGGCGAGCGCGGTCTTGCCGATGCCGCCCGGCCCGACCAGGGTGACCACCGGGCTCTCGACCAACGCCCGGCCGATGCGGTCGAGGGCAGCGTCACGGCCGAGCAGTCGTACGGCGCGCCGGGGCAGCCGGTCGACCGGCTCGGGCCGCCGCGCGCCGCCGATACGGTGGTCCTGGCCGAGAATCGCCAACTCCAGGCGGCGCAGTCGCGGCCCGGGCTCCACACCCAGGTGCTCGATCAGCCGCTGACGGGCAGTGCGGTACGCGGCCAGCGCGTCGGCCTGCCGGCCCACCCGGTACAGCGCCGTCATCAGCAGCGCCCAGATGCCCTCCCGGAACGGGTACCGCGCGCTCAGCTCGGTCAACGGCCCCACCGTCGCTGCGGCGTCCGCGTCCACCCGGGCGGCGAGATCGGCCTCGACCGCGCCGAGCCACCGCTCGACCAGGCCGTCCACGGCGGCAGCCAGGCCGGGCACCGGCACCCCGGCCAGCGGGTCGCCGGTCCACTCGGCGAGCGCCCCGGCGAGGTCGCCGGCCTCGACCCGCCGGCCGAACCGGATCACATCGACCGCGTCGGCGGGCACATCGAGACGGTACGCGGCACCCGAGCGCACAATCCTCGTCGCGCCCAGACCGCCTCGTAGCCGAGCGATGTACGACTGCAGGGTCCGGACGGCGGTACGGGGTGGTTGCTCGCCCCACAGCAGATCGATGAGCCGCCAGTCGGGAACCGCCGTGCCGGGCTGCAACGCCAGGGCCGCCAGCAGCGCACGGCACTTACCCGCCCCGATGTCAACGGCGGCGCCGTTGCCGTCCACCACCTCGACCCCGCCGAGCAACCGGATGCGTACCGCCGGCCCTGCCATCGCCACTCCCGCGTCCGATACCCGCCCCGACCCGCAGCTCAACATTTTCGCAACGCCGGCACAACGCCGGTCCAACGTCTGCCCGGCACGATCGGTCCACCTCGATCGCGGGAGGCAGGTCGCCGCCCGTCGCTCGAACCCGCCGCAGCCCGACCCAGGGTTGCCACGATACTGCTGGAGGAACAATGTCCGACCGGTCCGCCGCCCGCCTCGCCGGCGCCCTCTTCCTACTGGTCATCGCGGTCGTCCTGGCCAGTTCGGCTGCTGCCGGCAGCGGCGCCGGCGGCATCGCCGAACGGCTCGACGACATCGCCACACACCCGTCCGGGGTACGGCTCAGCATCGTGCTGCTGGCCATCGCCGGCATCGCCACGCTGGGTCTGGCCGCCATGCTGCACGCCATCACCCGCCGACAGGACCCGTCCCTGGCCGCTTTCGCCCTGGCCTGTCGGGCGGTGGAGTCGGGGCTCTACGCGGTACAGATCCTCGGTGCCATGCTGCTCCTGTCACTCAGCGGACAACGCACGGACAGCGCCCGGGAACTGGGTGCGGCGACGGTCGACATCGCCGCGTGGAGCACGAACGTCGGCGCCTGCTTCTTCGCCGTCGGCAGTGCCGTGTTCGCCTACCTACTGCTACGGTCCGGCGCGATCCCCCGACCGCTGGCCAGCCTCGGCCTGCTCGCATCGCTGCTGCTTGCGGTCAGCGTCCCCGTGCAGAGCGCCGCCGGCGCCGTCACCGCCGAAGGCGCCGGAATACTGCTGTGGCTGCCGATGCTCGCCTTCGAAATCACCACCGGTGGCTGGCTCCTCATCAAGGGCCTACGGTCCACCGACCCCGCCCTCGCCCCTTTCACTGGCGTAAAGGAGAGCGACGAAGTGAGAACAGCATGACGAAGCAGCTCAACTCGATCATGAACGAAGGTAACACTGGATTCAGTCTGCGCTTCAGCTTCCCCACCGGCTCCCTGCAGATAGGCTGAGCAGGCCAGCTTCGCCAAACCTTGGAGGATGCAGCTATGCCCGTTCTGGTCGCGTTCTCGATCACTCCACTCAGCGTCGGCGAAGACATCGGTGAACTTGTGGCTGAAGCCGTACGCGTGGTCCGCGCCTCGGGTCTGCCGAACCACACCGATGCGATGTTCACCCTGGTCGAGGGCGAGACCTGGGATCAGGTGTTCAAGGTGGTCAAGGAAGCAGTCGATGCGGTGGCATTGCGGTCGCCGCGGGTCAGCACAGTCATTAAAATGGATTACCACCAATACAAATCGAACGCCATAACGGCCAGAATGGAAGCCGTCGACCGGTACCTTGCATCTGGTCACGAAGAAAAGTCATCAGCTTGATCTCGTAGTGGGTCCGCAGTCGGGCCGGGTCGTGCGGATACTGGCTTGATCTTCTGCGGCTGGGGCTCAACCGGGCCGGGTTTCGATCGGCTGGCGAGCAGCATCTGCACTTCCAGCGCCCGGTCTTCGATTGCGGGTGTGAGGTGCTCAACTGGCATCAGGGACAGTGGCGGGGCGGCGAACTGCCGGCGTCCCGCTTGTCCGGTGCGTGCTGAGTAGCCGAGTTCGAGGCGGGTGATGCGATGCCCGGGCGAACAGATCCTTGACCACTTGTCCGAAGCACGTCAGCATTCAGCGGCACACGCGAGGCCAAGGCCATGCTGTGGCTGTTGGATGCACGAAGGAGGGTGCCCGGCGGTGGATCGGTCAGTGGACTTCTGGTTCGACCCGAGTTGCCCGTACACCTGGATCACGTCGCGATGGATCGTTGAGGCGGCGACGGTACGGCCGCTGGAGATCCGCTGGCACGTGATGAGCCTCTCGGTGCTCAACGAAGACCGAGAGGTCGACCCGGAGGGTGACACCGAGGGCTACCTGTGGGGCCCGGTGCGCGTCTGCGTGGCTGTCGAGCAGCGGCACGGCCAGGACGGACTGGCCCGCTTCTTCACCACATACGGAAAGCGGGTCCACGTGGGCGGAGGATGGGCCGAGTTCGGCGACGTCCTGGCCGACGCCGGCCTCCCGGCGGACCTGGCCGCAGCGGCCGGGACGAGCGAGTTCGACGAGGCGGTCCGGGCGTCGCACGCGGCGGGCATCGCCCTGGTCGGCGACCATACCGGAACCCCGATCATCGCCGCCGACGACGCGGACGGGAACCGGGTCGCCTTCTTCGGACCCGTGATCTCGCGGATCCCACGGGGCGAGGAGGCGGGCCGGCTCTTCGACGGCGCGGTGCTGGTCGCCGGCGTAGCGGGCTTCCACGAGCTGAAGGGGCGACCGCACGCGGAGCCGCAGTTCGGCGGGTAGCGCCTCCACCGTGGCCCGCTAGCATCACCGGTGCTCAGCCGACGCGTTTCATGGCTTCCTGCTTACGGTCCTGCATCTTCGAACCTGACTCACGGCGTGCGGCGCGGCTCAACACGATCGGCGCCAGCAGAAGGCCGATGAAGGCCCAGGCAGCCGGAGATGCCGGCCAGGGCCATCGTGGGGAAGGTAGCCCAGGTGTTCGCCTCCCGGGGGCCCTTCACCAGCGACCCGACGATGATGCCCAGCGGCATGGTCGCCAGCAGCCCGAGCACGAACACCCAGAGCAGGGTGAGCCAGCTGCTGACGTGCAGAGAGGCCAGCCCATCCACCAGCAGCAGGCTGGGCACCAGGATGAGGACGAGCAGGGGCAGTGTGCCCACCGACAGGCCGAACACCCGAGTACGCGGCGCCGCCCACCGTCTGGAAGGCGAGCAGGCCGCCGAGCAGGCTCGGCATCACGACGGTGGCCAGCGACAGATCGGTCCCCTCGACCGTCGAGTCGCGCTGGAAGAACAGGACCGTCAGCAATACGGCCGCCAGTAGCAACCAATAGACAATGTCACCCACGTTCGTCAGGCTCTGCCGGAACTCGATCCAGCCTCGGCGCAGCCCGAGGCGCACGGCGTAGGTCGTCGGATTCACGCCCGAGCCCCCTCGCAGGACGCTGCCGCCTCGGTCAGCACCTCGGGGCGCCCGACAATGCCGGCGAGGGCATCATTCTGCCCGTACCACGTACACAGGTCGGGAGCTTCGATCGGGGCCGTCTCGTCCGGCGGACCGACGGTTGGCGCTGCCTCCTCCAGTTTCTGCACGCTCGGCATAAGCTACGCCCTCCACTAGGCCTCCTTGTACGAATGATAGTATATCTGCTACATACCGTGGTCACCCTAGTAGCTGATGACTGCACAACGAGTCACTACTCTTCGACAGGACCGGCCCTGCAAAGCTCGGCAACGGACCCGCGCCCTGCGGTGACGGCAAACCTCCACGGCAACCGGGGACTCCAGCTACACCAACGGTGCCGGCAGCAGCTCTTCACACACCCCGTCGGACTCGAGGAAGTTCCACTCCAGCGCCACCTCGGTCTCGACGCTGCCGGCCTTCACCTCGGCCAATGAATCCCAAAGGGCACGCCGTGCTCGGCGCGGTCCGAGCCGGCGCCCGTCAAGGGCGATCAGGACTGTGGAGTGAGGTCGATGCGGTAGCGGCCACGACCGGGCCGGTACCGGACAACGGAGTTAGCCGGGGTCGGAGGCGACGACGCCCGAGAACAGCCGCGAGCGCCCCGATGAAGCCACCGACCACCGCGAGCAGGAACGCGGCGGTGCTGTCGGTCGCGTCAACGACCTGGCCGCCGACGGCAGCTCCGGCGGCCAAGCCGACCGTCACCGCGCTGGACAGCCAGGCGAACCCCTCGGTCAACGCGGCGCGGGGCACCAGCGACGCGGCCAGCGAACTTCCGGAGATCAGGATCGGTGACACGGCGACACCCGCAAGCGCGACGCCGACGGCCAACACCGGCACGGTGTCCGCGAACACCATCGGTACGGCGACCACGCAGAGCGCGGCGGCTGATCCCACGAGGCGTTGCAGGGACGTGATCCGGCCGATCGGCACCGACCCGTATACCAGCCCGGCGACGAGGCTGCCGACCGCGAACAGCGCGAGCAGCACGCCCGCGGCGCCGGTGACGCCGCGCTCGGAACTGAACGACACCACAGCGACGTCGACCGCACCGAGAAACACCCCGAGACCGACATAGACGGTGAGCAGGACACCCATGCCCCGGGCGCGGACCGCACTCGCCCGCCGCCGCTGGGGCGCCCGCGGCGGTTCGGTGCGCCGCTGGACGGCGAGCGCAAGCGAGCCGAGCACAGTGAGCGCCAGGGCACAAAGCATCCCGGCCGCCGGGAACCAGCCCACCGCCAGGGCGGTGACCAACACCGGACCGGCCACGTAGATGACCTCGTCGAGGATGGATTCGAGGGCGTACGCCGTCGGCACCCGGGCCGAATCGACGAGCACCGTCCACCGGGCCCGGACCAGCGAGCCGAGTGGCAGGGCCGACGCTCCGACGAGCGCGGCGGAGCAGATCAACGTCCACGCCGGGGCGGATCGGCCGGCCAGGACTACGAGCGCCACCATCCCGAAGGCGTGCACGAGCACCGAGACGGCGATGACGATCCGCTGCCCGACCTGGTCGGCGGCCCGCCCCAACGCCGGGGCGGCAACCGCCTGCGCCAGCGTGAGCGCCGCGGTGACCACACCGGCGAGTCCGTACGAGTCGGTTTGAATGGAGATCATGAGCAGGCAGCCGAGGCTGCGCATCGACATCGGCAGCCGACCGACGAAGCCGGCGGACACGAAGAGGGCAGCACCCGGCGTGCCGAGCAGCTCGCGGTACGCGCGCAAAGCCAATCACCCTTTCCTCGGTTTCGCCAGCAACCCCATCAAGTAGTCGTCACCACTCGACCCGGCACCGACTACATCCGCATTTATGCCCACCACAGCAGGCTTCGATGCAACGACCAATACCTCCCCGAGGGAGCGCACAGATACGCGAGTTTAGAAGCGATGAGCTGATACGCGCCATCATGTTTCGCGCCCCAGAATTTTTCACACCGTTGACGGCTCGGAGCAAGACCGCCCACCGCCGGCATCCAATTTGTACAACCGGTGCAACCCCTTACCTCGACCGGTCGACGCGACCGGCGAGGAGCACGAACGTCACCACCCCAACCACCGAGATGATCCCCTGGCGCAGGGTCATGGCGGCCGGTGCGGCGGTGAGCAAGCGGCCAGTCGGCCGGCACCCAGGGGAATCGCTCATGTTCGGGTCTCAGTGCACGGCCTGGGCCGGCCCGGTGGGCGACGGCGCGAACGCGGCATTCAGCTCATCCCGGTGCCGGCGCAGCAATGCAATCACCCATACCCCGACGACCAGGCATCCGATGCCACTGACGGCGAAGACCGTGGGCACGTTCGTGGTCGCCGCCAGCACCCCGCCGGCGAGGGCGCCGATCGGGATACCACCCCAGACCAGCGTCCGATACGAGCCCTGCACCCGGCCGAACAGCTCCTCGGGGATGAGCGCCTGGCGCAGCGACATCGAGAGTACGTTTCCGATCATGACGAAGAACGCGGCCAGGCCGTACAACGTGCCACCGAGGATCGCGTTGTCGGTCAGGCTCATCGCGATCAGCGGCAGTGGGAACAGCACCGCGGTCAGGCTCAGGGTGCGGACCCGGCCCAACCGCCGGCTCACCGCCGGTGCGACGAGACCGCCCAACAGCCCGCCCACGCCGCCGCCCAGCATCACCAGGCCGTAAAAGGCCTCTTGCACCCGTGCCACCTCCAGCACGTAGAGCACCAGGACCGCGTTCGGCATGCTCTGTAGCGCCGAGGTGGCCCCGTTGACCGCGGCGAGCTGGCGCAGGAAGCGGTGGCCCCACAGCCAGCGCACGCCGGCCGCCAACTCGGCCCGGAAGCCGGCGGCCTGGGCAGCGTTCCGCTCCGGTGTGAACCGACCGGCGACCGTCACCATCACCAGCGCGGCGACCGCGTAGAAGGCCATGTTGCCGAACAGTGGTGCGGCCGCGACCAGCCCGAAGACCAGCGCGCCGACCGGCGCCCCGACGAAGGTCTGCATGCCGGTCTCCGCGGTCACCAGTAGCCCGTTTCCCCGGTCCAGCTGGTCCCGGCGCACGATCTGCGGCAACACGGCCCGGGCAGCGCTGTCGTAGAGAGTCTCGGCAACGCCGAGCATGAACACCACCACGTACAGCAACCAGATCGACGTCGTGCCGGTCGCGACCGTGCTGGCCAGCAACGCGACCAGCACCGCGCGGAACAGGTTGGACCGAATCATCACCCGGCGTCGGTCGGACCGGTCTACCAGCGTCCCGGCCGGCAGTGCGAACAGCAGCCAGGGCAGGAAGGACAGACTGGTGATGACCGAGATCAGCAGGGGGTCGCGGGTCAGGGTCGCCGCCAGCAGTGGCACGACAGCCCGGCCCACCCCGTCTGCGAGATTCGACGCCGCGCTTGATCCGAACAAGCGCCAGAACGCCCCGCTGAGCTGAGGGTTGACGGGCTCCGGCGAAGCTGCGGGACCTGCCGTCGCCAACTGTCGCTCGGCACTCCCCACGGAGGTCGACCTTCGCTTTGAAAGGGGCATCGACGGAACCTAGCACTCTGCTCACGGCAGGATGGGCCCGCTTTCTTGAGGTGCGGCAGGTGCACCGCGCCGGCATCGGTGGGCCCCGCCCGCACACCGGCTGTCACTCACGCCCCGGATCGCCGGTAGCGGAGCAGGCGGGTCCAGGTCCAGATCGAGTCGACCAAAAAGATGATCAGCCAGATCCTACTGGCGCCCAGCTGCCACGGCGCCTCGCCAAGGTCACCGTTGAGTGCCTCCAGCAGGGTGTACCGGCCGCTCGCGACCGCCGCGAGCCAGGAGTGGCCGAGTGCCGCGAAGGCCACCTGCCCGGCGATGAACACGGCCGCCCGGACGGTCCAGCGACGCCGCAGCTCTGCCGGCGAGCGGCGGCGCTGCGGTGGCGGCGCCGGTGGCACGGTCTCCGCCGCCGGCGCCGCCACCAGGAGGGAAACACCCGAGGGCTGGAGCGGTGGCCGGTCCGGTACACCGACGCGGCGCAGTGCGGCGGGGACGAGCGCCGCTCCCGCCACAAGCACGACGGCCGCGCCGACGCAGGCCCCGCGCCAGCCGCCACTCTGGTAGAGCGCGCCGGCACTCAGCGGGCCGAGGACCGCGCCGAGCAGGGTCGCACTCTGGTAGATACCCATGCCGCGCCCGAGGCTGCCGTCCGAGGCCTCGGCGGCGACGGTCTGCTCCACCGGGATCGCCGCAGCCAAGCAGGCAGCGGAGACCGCCCACAGTGCTCCGATGACGACCGGGTTGGCCGCGAAGGCCAACCCGACGGCGACGATGGCGCTCGCGACCAGCGACGAGGTCAGGGTTGCCGCGCGTCCGATCCGCCGTACGACTGCATACAGGCGCAGTGGCAGCGCGGTGAGAATGACGAAACCGGGCAAAAACACCAGTGCTATCTGACCGACGGTGAGTCCGAAGCCCCGCTGTAGGTGCAGCAATAGCAGCAGGGACACTCCGAACTCGACGGTGGAGGTGACCGCCACCACGACGAGCAGTGGGCGCAGCCGGCGGGTGACCTGTCGCAGGTCGGCCTGGGCGCGCGACCGCCCGCCGGTCTGCGTCGGGGTGGACAGGAGCAGTACCGCGGCCAGGAGGCAGGCAACCCCGGCGGTGGCGAAGACCAGCTGGTATCGGTTGTTGTCGAGGAGTGTCAGCGCGATGAGGAAGCCGATCCAGATGCCGGTCCCCTCGGCAGACAGCAGCCGACTGAAGATCGCCGCATCGTCGCGCAGGTGCTCACCGACGCGCGCTCGCAGCGCCACCCAGAACAGCGCGCCACCGATTCCGCCGCAGACAGCAGCGCCGAACGCCACGCCAAGGTTGTTGGCAAGCGCGTACCCGAAGAGTGAAAGCCCGAAGAGGATCGCACCGACCGCGGCCACCCGCGCCCGGTCGAAGCGATCGGACAGGACCCCGGCGGCCGGCCGACCCAGCAGGGACAGCAGCGCCTCGGTCGCGGCCAATGCGCCGACCTGGCCGGCGGTCGCGCCCATCGCCGCGCCGGCCCACAGCGGCAGCAGGAAGTCCAGCACCTCGGCCGGGCCTCGGGCCAATCCCGCCGCAGCCAGCACCCGCGGACTGCGGCGGTGGCCTGCGGCCTGAGCCGGGTACATGAACGCTTCTTACCATGATGTGATCACAGCCGCGCGCCCAGGACGCTCACCCACGCCGAGTTTCCATTCGTGAACTCGAACGACTCAACCCTCCCCTCGCCGACCGGCGTTAGACAGGTAGCGGATACGGGTCAGGGGGCAGAGATGTCGGGTCAGGACCAGTACGCGGGATTTCGGGAGTTCGTTCTGTCGCGGGGGCAGGCGCTCTCCCGGGCCGCCTACCTACTGACCGGTGACCACCAGGCAGCCGAGGATCTCCTGCAGGAGGCCCTGACCAGGACCGTGCGGCACTGGCGGCGAATCGAGCGCGACGGCCGCCCCGAGGCCTACGTCCGAACTGTCATGGTGAACCAGCTACGTTCGTGGTATCGACGGCGGCGCCCGATCGAGCTATCAAGCGCCAGCGTGCCGGACCGGTCGGGCGAGCCGGATGTCGCCGACCACGTGACCCAACAGGCCGCGCTCGCGCGCCTGCTGGCGCTGCTTCCGCCCCGTCAACGGGCAGTGCTGTACCTGCGGTACTACGAAGATCTGTCGGAGGTCGACACCGCTCGACTACTGCGGTGTTCGGTGGGCACGGTCAAGCGACACGCGCACGACGCACTCGTACGCCTCCGGAAACAGCCGGCGCACCTTTTGGATTCGCATCCCTCATCGGAGGCAAGGAGATGACCCAAGACTTCCGTAGCGCCTACCGTGAGCTCGCCGAAGAGGCCGGTAGCTACGCAGACCCGGAACGGGCGATCGCGGTCGCGCGTCGCCGTCGGCGAAACAGCATCCTGGTGTTGCCGGCGGTGCTGACGGTCGCGATCACGATCGGCACCGCCCTCGCGGTACGCCCAGATTCGGGCCCGGCACCCGCGCAGCCCCTCGGACCCGGTGTCACCGCGTCAGCCCAGGCCCCGGCGGCCACGAAGCCCTTACCCTCGACCCCGGTCGGTCCCGCCACACTGGTGTACGCGCCGTGTGAGACGTGCGCGACCCAGATCGTGCTTGCTACCGGCGCCCACCACCTCGTGCCCTCGGACGAGGTCGGCATAGCCGCGAACAACGCATCGCTCTCCCCAGACGGCCGGTGGCTCAGCTACCCGGCGGACCGAGACATGAAGATCCGCGACCTGACCGGCGACCGCGTCTGGACGGTCGCTTCGTCCGGACCGCAGCGTCGGGTTGGCGTCTGGGCCTGGTCGGTGGACTCGTCCCGGCTACTGCTCGGCGACTACCACGACGGGCAGGACAACACGTACACGGTGCTGCGACTCGACACCGGCACCCGCACCGCGGTGGACGTCGCCGAGGAGGACCTCATCGTCGGGATGCTGCCGACCGGTGAGGTGCTGACCACGCCGGACCTGCTCGGCCCAGACCGGCAACGCAGCACTCGAATCACCCTCACTGTCGGCACCGAAGCGGCAGCACGCACGATTGACGTCGATGCGACCCGATGGCTCGACACCACCGAGACGGTGGTGTGGCACAACGCCGTGCACCCCGCCGTTGACGGCGGATACTCGCTGGTCGTCTTCACCTATCCTGGGGCGGGCAGACCGGAGCCGCCGGACTGCGGGTTGTGCAGCGAGGCCGACCCCACGGCCGTGCTTCGGGTCAACGCCGCCGGAGAGATTACCGACCGCCAGGACATCCCGTCCCGGGACAACCGGTTCCAATACTGGTACGTCGTCGGATCGGATGGATCCGATGTCCTATTCGGCAAGGTGGAGACCCTGATAGGTCAGCAGGCAACCACGCTCATAGCCGTCCAGCCGGACGGACACCTCCGGGAGATCACCACGCTACCCCAGGAGGCGGTCATCAAGGCACCCGGCGCCCGTTAACGCTGAATCCGTTCCCATACCTGACTGAAGGCAATACGGGATGCACTTCTACTGGCGATTGTCCGCTACCGACACCGGGGGTATTATTGCCGGGTGACTGCACTTTCGCTAACTGAGGAGCTGGCATTACTTGCCTTGTGCGAAGACGGCGCATTTCGTGGCCCACCAGAATACCTTGATCTTGGCCTGGCGGCCGGGCTGCTGGCAGACCTGTCCGTCGCCGAAAAACTCGACCACGTCCAGGGAAACGTCATGGTCAGGAGTGCGGAGCCAACCAGTAACCCCCTGAATAATGCGGCACTTCGCGAGGTCGAGCAAGACCGAAAACTTCGCGCCCCGCAGCACTGGGTCGTTCGTTTGACCAAGGATATCCAAACCCGCGTGGTCACCAAACTGACACGAGATGAACAACTGACTCGAGCGAGCCGAAAGAGGTTTTCCCTACTTCCGGCTGAACGATATCAAGTGACCACCCTGGGTGAATCCTCCCTAGCCGAGGCGCGGCAAAGCCTCAGGCTCGCAGCACTTGATGCCGGAAATATCGATCAAAGAACTGCGAGCCTCTGTGCGCTGGTTAGCGCCCTGGGCTGGAGCTCGGGCCTGGTGCCTGATTTACCCGCTCAAGACGTGGACCGCCAGTTCACTGCGATGCACCGTTCATGCTGGTCCGCCAGCGCGCTGTCGGAACTGATCAGCGAAAAGCGGGCCGGGCCATGGGGCCCGACCGTTGCCAAGATTGTCACGAACCTAAATGACTAGCCACCCATCACCGGTAAAATACGACCGATCCGGATAGGTGAATCTCCTGGGGCACGCGGGGAACACCGGCTACCCACCGGGACAGCTGGCCTCGCCGCCGCTCCGCTCCTGGCACCTCGTTGGTGCTGGAGGTGGAGGCGAGGGCGGGTTGATATCCCGGTACGCCTCAGGGGCCACCGGTACTGCGAGTAGGCAGAGCCCAAACGCGATCAACAGGTAGACAGCGGCAGTCCGGCGTAGTTGCCCGCAGACGGCCACGACGGCGATCACCATCGGGCCGGCCACCACCTCGACCGCCAAGAGCAGCAGTGCTGTGTCTCTCCTACGCACCCAGTCAGCACGGGCACGCTGGGTCATGTCGGGATCGACCCAAAACAGTCCGGAGCCGATGTCGATCAGCCAATTGAGCAGCACCAGCGCGCCGAGGAGCCATGCCACCGTCAGCAGCACGACGGCGCTTGGCGCCCAGGGTGCCGCAGGCCGACGATCCATGCCGACAGGTTAGCCACGACCAGCAAGGGGTGGCGGGGGCGACGGCCGGTGGCGGCAGCTGCGGACGCCCGACCGGAGTGATCAAGACAGCACACTGGACGCACCGATGGCACGGGACCGACCGGGAGAACCAACCGGCGCTGCCCCGGCCCGCACAAAAGAGCTACGGCCCGGCTCAGGCCGACGCGCCCTCCAGGTTGCCGGTGAGGTACCTCAGCGCCGCGGCGGCATCCACACCGTCACCGTGCGGACGGCGGAGGTCATCGAGGAAGGCAGCGACGTCGGCGAGCGGCCACCAGAGCCGGTAGAGGGCGATCCCGGCCGGCGACACGGTGCGGCCGCTGATCTGGCGGTACCGGGAGTGCACCTGCGCGTCCGCGCCCGTGGGTTCCTCCCGGAGCATTCCGGCGAACGCGTCGGTGAGCATCCACACGTCCCGCTCCGGGGGCGCCAGCTGCACGGTGGCCCAGTCGATCAGCCAGGCCCCGGCGGGTGAACGCAGGACGTTGCCGGGATGCAGCTCACCGTGGGTGACCACCCAGTCGGACCCGTCACCGCGTACCTCGGCAACAAGCTGGTCGAACCTCTCCTGCCACTGCCGTACCCGCCCCTCGTGCCGGAGCAACAGATCTCGGGCGGCCACGGAGTGCGGGCCACCGGTCCAGGGCCGCCCCAGGTCGGCGAGGGCCGCGTTCAGCCCGTCCCTGCCGGGCAGCAGCAGGTCGGCGCGGGGCGCCAGCTGCGCGACCGCGGGAGTGGCCCGGTGCACCTCGGCGATAAGCCCGGTCACCTCGGCGAGTTCCTCGCGCCGATGGGGGCCGAACTGCCCGGCGGCGCCGGCGATGGCCGGAAACACCGACAGGGCGTACCGGGACGACAGTCTCCACAACGGTGCCCCGTTCTCGGCCGGAACGGGCGCGAGCACAAAGCCAAGTCCCGCGTCGCGGTGTAGGGCCAGGGCGGTTTCCTGGGAGCGGCTGAGCCGGCCGAACTCCTCGTCCCGCCCGTCCGCCACGAAGCCGAGGTCGTCAACTTTGACGAACCACTCCGAGCCACGTTGATCGGTCGCCGACCAATGGTGACTGCCGAAGCCCACCGGAAGGTGGGTCAGTGACTCGACGCGAATGCACCATCCTGTACGCAGCACCGCGCGTACGTTCTCCTCAACAAGGTTTTCTGGCCGGTCCCGCAAGGGTGTCATCCTGATGGAAGCTGCGCACTCCGGCAGCGTCAGGTGCCGGCGTCGGGTGGGATGAGCCCCAGCGACATCGCCTTCGTCACGGCCGCCGTGCGGTCGGAGACGCCGAGTTTCGCGAACGCGCGCAGCAAATGCGTCTTGACCGTGGCCTCAGCGATGTTCAGGGCCCGGCTGATGTCTGGATTAGACATGCCAACTGCCACGAGGCGCAGAACGTTGACCTCGCGCGGCGACAGCACGTCCCGCTTCGGGTGCCGCACCTGGTTCAGCAGCCGGGTCGCGACCGTCGGTGACAGCACCGTCTCGCCACGCGCGGCCGCCCGGATGGCACCGAGCAGGTCGGTGCGCGAGGAGTCCTTAAGGAGATACCCGGTGGCGCCCGCCTCGACGGCTCGCAGCACGTCCGCGTCGGACTCGTACGTCGTGAGCACCAGCACCCGCGTGTCCGGTGCCACCGTGCGTAACTGACCGGTGGCGCCCACCCCGTCGAGGCCCGGCATGCGGAGGTCCATCAACACCACATCCGGGTGCAGGGCCCGCACCGACGTGAGCGCCTCGGCCCCGGAGGCGGCCTCGCCGACGACGGTGATGTCCGGCTCGCCGCCGAGCATGCCGCGGACACCGGCCCGTACAACCGGGTGGTCGTCCACCAGCAGCACCGAGATCACGAGACCGGTACCTCGACCCGGACCAGGGTGCCCGAACCGGGCTCCGAGCTCACCGTCACCGTGCCGGACATCTGCTCGACGCGACTGCGCATCGCCGCCAACCCGTAGCCTCCCGATTCCGCCGTCGCGGCGCGGCCGCACCCGTCGTCCTGCGTCTCCAGTACCACCGACCCATCGTGCTGCCCCAGCCGTACGAGGACCGAACTGGCCCGGGCGTGCTTGCGGACGTTCGTGAGCGACTCCTGCGCCGTACGCAGCAGCACCACCTCGAGTGCCTTGGGTAGCGGTGGTCCGTGGACGTCGGTGGCGAACTCCGCGTGCAGGCCGGTCTCCGACCGGAAACGGTCGACGAGCCGGCGCAGCGCCTGCGCCAGCGAGGAGTCGTCGAGCGCGGCCGGCGTGAGCGCACCGACTAGCGCCCGCGCCTCGGTCAGGTTGTCGCGAGCGGTCTCCATCGCCAGGGCCAGGTGTCGCCGCGCCTTCCCGGGTGACTGTTCGAGATCAGCCTCGGCCGCCTGCATCAGCATCAGCACGCTGGACAGCCCCTGCGCAATGGTGTCGTGGATGTCCGCGGCGAGTCGCTGCCGCTCGGCGTGCACGCCGTCCTCGTGGCTGAGCCGCGCCACCTCGGCGCGGCTGGCCTCGAGTTCGCGGATCAGTTCGGCGCGGTCGTCGTTCTGGTCCGAGACGTGGCTGAACCAGGTACCGCACACCACCGAGACGACCACCGTCATCATCGCCACCCACAGTGGCGCCTCGAACAGCGCCACCAGGTCACGCGAAACAGCGAAGATCACCGCCAGGTAGCTGACGTTGACCGTCACCACCGCGATGAACGCGCGCCGGCGCGGCAGGATGACGTACGCCTGCGGGCACAGCATGGCCAGCAGCAGTGACACACCGTTGACCATCGCCACACCGGCGGCGAACAACCCGGTGGCGCCGGCGAAGTAGGCGTAGCCGTGCCAGGTGGCGCCACCCCCGCCGGAGAGCACGCGCCGCCACACGGCGTACCAGACGAGTGCCACGACGATCGTGGCCACCGCGCCGGTGCGGGCCGTGGCCGGTCGGTTCGTGGCCCCCAGGACGAGGGCAGCGGTGGCGACGGCGATGAGGACGTAGTAGATCTCCCACACCACGTCGCTGGTCCACCATCGGCCACCCACTTCGCCGGGGTGGCTGGCCGGACCCGTCGCGGTCGGACCCATCGCGGTCGGGCAGCCCGTTGCGGTCGGACCCATCGCGGTCGGGCAGCCCGTTGCGGTCGGACCCATCGCGGTCGGACCCGTTGCGGCGCCGGTGCCGGGGATCACCCGTCCCGGCGTCCCCGCCAGCGAAACGTCGTGCGGCATAGCAGGAGACCTCCGATGCACCACGCGCCCAGGATCACCGCCGTTCTGCCATGCTCCCACGACATCACGACCTCCTGGGTGAGGATGGTGTCCGGCAGCAGCGCCGAGCGGAAGCCCTGGGCCATCCACTTCAGCGGGAACAGTGAGCCCATCGTGAGCAGCGGCTCGGGCAACGCGCTGATCGGCGTGTAGAAGATGCCGGAGATCAACGACAGGGCGATGTACGGCAGGTTCATCACGGCGCCGGCGCTGCGCTCCGAGCTGGCCAGGCTGCTCGCCGCGATGCCGAGGAACGTGCATCCGGTGACCCCGAGGACAACACCCAGGCGAAGGTCAACCAGCGCGACGGGTCGGTCGGCATCGTGACGTCAAACATCAGCACGCCGATTCCGAACAGGACGACAACCTCGGCGACCGTCACGACGAGCACCATGATGACCTTGCCGAGGAAGTAGGCCGCGGCGGGCATCGGTGCACCGCGTAGCCGCTTCAGCGTGCCGTCCTGCCGGTCGGCGGCGACACTGATACCGAGATTGACGAACGTGGTGGAGGCGACGCCGGCGGCGACCATGCTGGGCACGAGATACTGCGCCGAGGTGACGCTACTGCCCTCGTACACCCCGCTGATCATTGCGCCGAGCAGCGCGAGCAGAACGGCGGGCAGGGCGAACGTGAACACGACGGCGTCGCGCTCCCGTAAGAAGGCCTTCAGCTCGATAGTGCCGCGGTGCACGCCAAGGTAGGCGACCGACGGCCCACGGCGCGCGCCAGCGATCGCTGCGGTGGTCATCGGTCCCTGCCGATGAGAGTCAGATAGGCGTCTTCGAGGCTCTGCCGGGTCACGGTGAGGCCCGGCACGGTGCCGCCGTGGCGGCTGGTGAGGTCGGCGACGAGCGGACCGGGGTCCGACGTGTGCGCGGTGCGACGCACACCGTCCTCGTCCCAGGAGACGGTAACCTCGGCACCGGCCCGGCCACCGAGCGTCGCCGGATCCCCCTCGGCCACGATTTTTCCCGCGGCGACGATCGCGACCCGGTTGGCGAGCGCCTCGGCCTCGTCGAGATAGTGCGTGGTAAGCAGGACGGTGGTGCCGCGCTCCGCGGCCAGCGAGCGGATCAGGCTCCAGAACTGCCGGCGCGCGCGGGGATCGAATCCGGTGGTCGGTTCGTCCAGGAACAGCAGCTTCGGGTTGCCGATGACGCCGACCGCGACGTCGAGCCGACGCCGCTGGCCGCCGGAGAGCGTACGCACCCGCGCGCGCGTCTTCCCGCTCAGCCCGACCGAATCGATCACCTGATCGGGGTCCCCTGCATCGGGGTAGTACCGGGCGAAGTGTCGAACCGTCTCGCCGACGGTGAGCTCGGACAGGTCGGCGACGCCCTGCGAAACGATGCCGATGCCGTACCGCCAGCTCCGTGGCGCCTGCTGCGGGTCAACGCCCAGGACGGACACCTCGCCCTCATCCCGGCGGCGGTAGCCTTCGAGGATCTCCACCGTCGTCGTCTTGCCGGCACCGTTCGGGCCGAGCAGCGCGAAGATCTCACCAGTGACGATGTCGAGGTCGATCCCGTCGACCGCCGGGATGTTCCGATAGCGTTTGCGCAGGCCCCGCACCCGTACGGCGAGCGATTCGGTCATGGGTCCAGGCTCTCGCCACCGCGCCCGGCCGGGGACGACCACCCGACTGAATCCCGGTGTCCACCGATCGGTCGACACCTTCGGCGCGGGCCGGAGTGCTCCCACCGCGGTGCGGGCGGGCATGGGTGGGCGTCGGTGCGGGGCCGTACAGGGCGGTCCAGGCACGTCGGCGCTGGCGTCGGCGCCGGGTGAGAGCCGCCGGTCAGGGGTCGGAACGTCTGCCCGAGGACGGGTCTGTTCCGGTCTCAGCGCTCCTCCTGGCGGTTGCCGCCGTGGGCTTCAGCGCGGGGCTGCTGTTGCAGGACCGCCTCATCACGCTCACCCCGGATGACCTTCGGGGCCAGGCGCTCGGGCTGCACACGTCCGGCTTACTCGCCATGCAGGCGGCGGGTGCGACGATCGCTGGTCTTGTTGCGCAGTTCATCCCGGCAGGTACGGCGATGAGTGTCATGGCGATCGCGTCGCTGCTGGTGACGCTCGTACTCACACCCACGTTGCGACAACCGGCGACCGCCTCGACGGTCGAAAGGGTCGCCGCCTAGTCGGTCAACGGATGTGGTCATCGACGGTGGCACCGACCTCCTGCTTCCGGTCACCGTCTGGCTGCACCCGGCGCAGCAGGAGGCCGACGGCGATCGCCAGGGCGATCAGCACCACGCTGCTGATCGCCGATGTCACCGCCATCCCGGTGGTGAACGCCTCCCGAGCAGCGGCGAGCAGGGCATCGCCGACCCCGCCGGGCAGCTCGGCCGCCACGCTGACCGCCCCGCCCAACGTCTCCGTCGCGACCTGCATCGACTCGGGCGGGGTCGGCACGGGCGCGGACCCGATCAGGTCCTGGCGGTAGATGGCACCGCCGATGCTCCCCAGCACCGCGATGCCCAGGGCGAGGCCGAGCTCGCTTCCGGTCTCGGAGATGGCCGACGCCGAACCGGCGCGCTCCTCGGGAGCCGCCCCGACGACCAGGTCCGTGCTCAGGGTCATCGCACCGGAGATGCCAAGGGACGCAACGACCATGCCGGCCACCAGCAAGGTGAACCCGGCGGCCGAGCCGATTCCGGCCAGAGCACCGAAACCCACCGCACCGAGCGCCAGGCCACCCCCCAGCACTGCCGAGCGCGACAGGCGGCGGACGGCGAGCGGCGCCAGCATCGCCCCGGCAACGCCCACCAGCGTCCACGGCAGGGACCAGAGTCCGGCTCGCAGCGGGGACATACCGAGGACGAGTTGGAGATACTGACCCGCGAAGAACTGCACACCCGCCATCGCGAAGACCGCCAGGGTCTGCACGGCGACGGCCACCCCGAACGTACGGCGGGTGAACAACGCCAGGTCGAGGAGGGGATCCCGCAAAGTCCGCTGCCGGCGAACGAAGATCCAGCCGAGACCGGCCCCAAGGGCCATGCAGGCCCACGGCAGCGGACCGCTGGCCCCCTCGGCGAACTGCTTGAACCCGAACACCACGGCCAGCATGGTGACCAGCGAGGCGAGAGCACTGAGCAGGTCCGGGCGGCCGGCACCGGGGTCCGCCACCTCCGGGAGCAGCATCGGACCGATGATCAGCAACAGCACCATCACCGGCACGCCGAGCAAAAACACCGCCCCCCACCAGTAGAACTCAAGGAGAATCCCACCCACCAGCGGCCCGATCGCGGTCCCGGTGACAAAGCTGGTCATCCAGACACCGACCGCCACTCCGCGCTGCGCCGGGCTCGGAAACATGCTGCGGATCAACGCCAGGGTCGAGGGCATCAGCGTAGCCCCGGCGACTCCCAGCAGCGCCCGGGTGAGAATCAGCATCTCCGGGGTGGTGGAGAACGATGCCAGCAACGACGCGACGCCGAACCCGAATGCGCCGATCAACAACAGCCGTCGACGGCCGATCCGATCGCCGAGCGACCCCATCGTGATCAGGAAGCCGGCGATGAGGAAACCGTAGACATCAGTGATCCAGAGCAGTTCCGAACTGCTCGGTTTGAGGGCTTCGCTGAGTGCCGGCACCGCCAGGTGCAGCACCGTGAGGTCCATCGCCACCAACAGCGTCGGCAGAGCAAGGGCAGCCAGACCCCACCACTCTCGCCGCCCCGCCCGCTGCGACTCCTGAGCCACCACGACCCACCTTTTCATCGATGTAACGGGATTTGTCGTCATGTACGACTCTGTCGATCGCCACCACCGAACCTAGAAGTTGAAGAAGACTTCACGTCAAGGTGACCGACCGGGCAAGCCCTACGGGATCGGTACGGCGTCGAGCTGGTGCAGCACCGCTTCCGGTAGCTGCAGGTCGGCTGCGGCGAGGTTCGTCCGGGCGTGACTGACCCGCGTGGTGCCGGGTAGCGGAAGAACGGTGCGGCCGTGGATGCGTTCGCGGTGGTGGACCCACGCCAGCGCGACCTGTCCGGGGGAGGCGCCGAGTTGTTGGGCGAGACGGGCCAGGACCGCGCCGGGGTGGTGCGGCGGCGTGTCGTCGCCAACCGGCCGGTGGTGGAGCAGGCCGTGGGACGTCGGTGAGTGCGCCACGACGGTGATGCGGTGCTCGGTGGCGGCGGCCAGCAGGCTGGCCTCGATGCCGCGCTCGGTCAGGGACCAGCGCTCCTGCAGCGCGGTGATCGGGTGCACGGCCTGGGCGCGGTGCAGGTCCGCGGCGGTGACGTTGGAGAGTCCGATCGCCCGTACCAGCCCGCGGGCCACCAGGTCGGCCAGGGCCCCGACGGTCTCCTCGATGGGCACGGTGTCGCTGCGGTGATGCAGGTAGTACAGGTCGATAACGTCGGTGCCCAGTCGCTGGAGGCTGGCCTCGCAGGCGCTCCGAACGTATGCGGGATCGGCGCGCACCTCGAAGCCGCGGGGGAGGTCGGGGCGGGGCCGGAGGCCGAACTTGGTGGCCAGGGTGACCTGCCCGCGCCGGGAGCGGATGGCGCGGCCGACGAGTTCCTCGTTGCCGTACGCATCGGCGGTGTCGATCATGCGTACCCCGTGGTCGAGGGCGGTGTGAATGACAGCGACGGGATCGCGGTCCGGGTCGGCGGCGGTGTTGTCCCGGAGGCGCATGGCACCGAAGCCCTGCCGCCCGAACGCTTCCGCGGTCAACGGTGGCGTCATGCGTGGTACCCGTGCAGGAAGGCCCGCACGCCAGCGGTGATCCAGTCTTTCCGTCCGCGCATGGTGGTGGGGGTACCTGGCGGGCCGGGTGTCGCCGAGACCAGGCGCGCGAAGTGTACGGCGGCCCGCTCGGCGTCGTCGGCGCGCAGCAGGTCAGCCTCGGCCCAACGACGCAGGCGGGCGGCGAGTTCGGCGCGAACGCGTGCGGGACCCGCCTGCCACCAGGCGGTGACCGCCTCGGCGTTGAGGTGGTCGGCCTCGGTGTCGACCTGCCGGATCAGTGCGCGGTGCGCGTCCGGCTGCCCGGTGTCGGAGAGCCACGCGTGGGCGAAGGCCGCAAGCGCCGGTTCGACCTGGTCGCGGGAGGCGACGGCGTCGAGGTGGAGTTCGATCAGCGCGGTCTCCTGCGCGGCGACGGTGGCCGCGGACTCGGTGATCACCGTGGCGAAGAGCGTCGTCTTGTCCGTGAAGTGCTTGTAGATGGTCCGGGTGGAGACGCCGGCCTCGTTCGCGATCGTGTCGATGCTGGCGCGGCTGAATCCGTCGCGGGCGAACGCCTGTAACGCTCCGCTGAGGATCGCGGCTCGTTTGTCCCCGCGCAGCCGTGGCCCGGCGGTGGCGGGCGATGCGCTCGTCGTCTCAGTCATGGCGTCCTCTCGTCGCTTGCGTCACCCACGCTACCATGTAAAGTACCTGATGTACTTTACAGATTTGGAGGCATCATGACCCGCATCGCCGTCCTCGTCGGCAGCACCCGCCGGCACCGCCGTGGCAAGGCCGTCGCCGACTGGACGCTGCAGACCGCACGGTCCCGGGGCCCGGCAGACACGGTGTTCGAGCTGGTCGACCTGGCCGAGTTCCACCTTCCCGTGCTCGACGAGTCGGCCCCGGCGCTCTACCACACCTACGAACACGAGCACACCAAGCGCTGGGCCGCAGCAATCGACGCCTTCGACGGCTACGTCTTCGTCACGCCGGAGTACAACCACGGCGTCCCCGGCGGTGTGAAGAACGCAATCGACTACCTGTTCTACGAATGGAACGACAAGGCCGCGGGCTTCGTCAGCTACGGCGTCCACGGCGGGGTGCGGGCGGTGGAGCAGCTCCGCCAGATCGCCGCCGAGCTCAAGCTCGCCGACGTACGCACCCAGGTGGCGCTCAGCACCTTCACCGACTTCGACTACACCGGACTCGACCCGGCCGACCCCGCCACCACCGGCGTGTTCACCCCGACCGAACGCCACGCCGACGACCTTGCCGAGCTGCTCGACGAGACGGTCGCCTGGAGCCGCGCACTCGCCACACTGCGCACGGTCGCCGCGGCCAGCTGAACCGGCGGCCCGAGGCAGTGTCGTCACCGACCGCGCGCGCGGCACCGTCGGTACCCACCTCCCGCGGCAGCCTGCCGGTGATCCTCGCCGGGTTCCTCGCCCTGCCGATGTCCATGTCCGGGGCGAGCGTGGCGATTCCACGAATCAGCGCCGAGGTCAACGCGGGCAGCGCGGCCACGCAGTGGGTGGTCACCGGCTACTTCCTGACCGCCTCGGCCCTCATGCTCGTGGCCGGCTCGCTCGCCGACGGTGTCGGACGGCGCCGCGTCTACCGCATCGGCGCGCTGGCCTACACCGCGGGCAGCCTCGTCGCGGCCCTCGCGCCCGGCGTCGGCGTCCTGCTGGGAGCCCGGGTACTGACCGGCGCCGGCGCCGCATGCATCCTGGCCGCGAGTGGCGGGATCCTGGCGGCCGGCTTCACCGGCCCGGCCCGCATCCGCGTCTTCGCCGCCGTCGGCGCGACCGCCGCGCTCGGCCTGGCACTCGGGCCCAGCGTGTCCGGGTGGATCGTCACGACGGTGGGGTGGCGACTCAGCTTCGGCTGCTTCGCCATCGTCGGACTCCTCCTCGCCGCCGGCAGCCTGCTGCTGCCCGAGAGCCGAGCCAGCGTCCGACCACGCATCGACTGGCTCGGCGCGGTCACCCTGGTAACCGCGCTGACCGGCGTCCTGCTCGCCATCTCCCAGGGCCCGGCGCGGGGCTGGACCGACCCCGTCGTGCTCGGTGCCGGCCTACTCGGGCTGGTCGCACTCACCGCCTTCGTACCCGTCCAACGGCGTGCCGCCAACCCGGTGTTGGACCTGACGCTGCTACGCCACCGGCGGTTCATGGGCTGGCTGCTCGCCACGTCGCTCACGGCATTCGGCTACGGCGGCGTGCTCGCCTTCCTGCCCACCTATCTGCAGGCGCCGGCCGGGTTCACCGCCGGCCAGACCGGCCTGATCATGCTCCTGCCGACCGTGCCGATGATGCTCGTACCGCCGGTCGCCGCGGTGCTGGTCAACCGGGGCGTCACCCCCACGGCGCTGATCACCGTCGCCCTCCTGGTCCTCGCGGGCGGAAACGCCTGGCTCAGCGTCCTGACCCCCGGCATTGACGTGCCCGCCCTGGCCGGGCCGCTACTGACCGTCGGCGCGGGGGTCGGACTGGCCATGGGCGTCACCGACGCTCAGGCCGTAAACCAGGTCAACACCGAACGCGCCGGCATGGCCGCGGGCATGCTCAACACCGTGCGCGGCGCCGCCAACGCGGGGATCCTCGCTCTCTTCGGCGGTGTCCTCATCACCCTCGTCACCGGCAGGCTGGGATCGGCGGACCTCGCGGGACGCGTCGTCGCCGGCAACGTCGGCGCCACCCCCGACGCCGGTCGGCTCGCGGCCCACCTGACCGACGCCTGGCGGATCACCCTGCTCGGCGTCGCTGTCCTGGGTGCGGCCCTGGCCCTCATCACCGGTCTGCTCGTCCGCTCGACCACCACGCCCGGTGCCGAGCGATAGCCGCAAACCGGCGCGATGGTGGCGCTGCGGGGTGTGGGTTTGGAGTAGGTTCGTGCCTCAACGGCCGACGACGGGGAGGGTCAGCGGGATGGACATCGGTACCGAGGAGCTACGGGACGCACACGACGTGTTGTCGGAGTGGTATGCGAAGAACCTGGTCGGGGTACTGGAGAGGATGCCGGTCGAGCGGGCGATGCTCGACCTGTTCGCCGAGCTGACCTTGTCCCTGGGTACGGAGGTCGCAGACGTCGGTTGCGGTACCGGACGACTTCTGCCGTACCTAGCGGGTCGGGGCCTGTCACCGTCTGGGGTGGATCTGTCGCCCGGAATGGTGGCGGTGGCGCGGCGGGAGCATCCGGGCTTCGGGTACGAGGTCGCCGATCTGCGGGAGCTACCGTTCGCCGACGCGTCGCTGGCCGGGGTGGTGTGCTGGTACTCATTGATCTTCCTGGCACCGGACTCCCGGGCGAAGGCGTTCGCCGAACTCGCCCGGGTCGTACGGCCGGACGGCTACCTGGTGGCGGCGTTCAAGTACGGGGACGGGACCGGGCATCGTAATGCTCCCGGTAGCCCCGTCGAGAGCCTCGGAGTCGACTTCGATCGGTACTGGCTCTCGTCCCGGGAGATGGAGGACCGCTTCACCACCGCCGGATTCACCCTGGTGTTCCAGGGCAGCGCCCCGCCCGAAGAGCCCGAGCCCGCATACGGGTACATGCTGGTCCGCAGGAACAGTTCCGCGAACACGTAGGGCGCGGAGCACAGGCTCCGCACACCGCCGCCCCGCGAGGCCCCTCCCGGGTGGTGCGGAAGGGGCCTCGGCCTGTGGGGGTCGGGGTTTCAGAGGTTCAGCGTCCAGGTGTTGAGGTAGCCGATGTCGTTGAGCCAGACGTCGCGTACCCGCAGTAGCCAGGTACCGTCCGCGTACTCGCCGGACAGGTCGACCGCGTAGGTCTCGTTGATGTGGTCAACCCGGTCGAAGAAGTCCCAGTTCTTCAGCCGGTAGGCGGAGCCGTCCGGGGCGACCAGGTCGATCTCCACGTCGCCACGGAAGGTGTGCCGGATGTTCACCGCGACGGTCGAGGTGGCCGAGGCGGCCCGGCCGCAGTCCGAGAGGGTGATCGAACTGCTGGCCATCGCCAGATCCAGAATCGCGACGTCGGTGTCGTTGGTGCCGGTACAGCCCGCCGGCGGGGGCGGAGGCGGGGTGCCGTCGTCGACAAAGAGCAGCCGGTTCGGCGATCCGCCGCCCGGGTTGCCGACGACGCCGCTGGTCGCGTTCGCCACCAGGGTGCCCCGGACCTGCTGCGGGGTGTACGCGGGATTCTCGGCGAGCACCAGCGCGGCGGCACCGGCCACGTGCGGTGCCGCCATCGACGTACCGCTGGTGGTGAAGGTCGAGGTGTCGCTGCTGGCCCAGGCCGAGGTGATCGACGAACCCGGCGCGAAGATGTCCAGACAGCTGCCGTAGTTCGACATGATGTAACGGGTGTCGGTGCTGTTGGTCCAGCCGACGGTGATCGCCGCCGGGGTCCGGGCCGGGGATTGGATGCAGGCATCGATGCCAGCGTTGCCCGCCGCCACCGTGTACGTCACGCCGGAGTCGATCGAGTTGGTGACCGCGCCCTCGATGGCGCTGCTCGGCAGCGCGAAGGAGAGACTCATGTTCGCCACGGCCGGCTTGGCCGCGTTCGCGGTGACCCAGTCGACGGCGGCGACAACGCTCGCGACCGTGCCAAAGCCGCCGCAGTCGAGCGCCTTGACCGCGACCAGTTTGGTCGCCTTGGCCACGCCGTGCACGGTACCGCCGACGGTGCCGGCGACATGCGTGCCGTGACCGTGACAGTCGGTGTCGTTGTCATCCAGGGTGTTGGTGCCCCAGGTTGCCCGCCCACCGAAGTCGGTGTGTGTCGTACGGACACCGGTGTCGAGGATGTACGCCGTCACGTCACCGGCCGTGTTCGGGTACGTGTATGAGCCGTCCTGCGGTCGGTACCGCTGGTCGATGCGGTCCAGACCCCAGGACGGTGGGTCCGGTTGGGTGCCGGCGAGCGACACGGTGTGGTTCTGTTCGACGTACGCCACCGCCGGGTCGGCGGCGACCCGGGCCGCCGCCGCGGCGCTGAGCCGCAGCTCACCACCCCGCACGGCCGTGGTGTACGTACGCGCCACCACGCCACCGTGCCGGCTGCGTAGCCGGTTCAGCGACGACCCGACGGCTGACCGGTTGACCCCGCTGTCCTTGAAGACCACGAGGTAGCTTCCCGGTACGGCCGTGGCCCCACCGGCGTTGCGGACCGTACCGGCCGGCTCGGCGGCCTGGGCCTGGGCCGCGGTCGGGGTCGCGGTCGCGACCATGGCCAGGGCGACGACGCCGACCAGGACGGAGCTGCGGTGCTTACCCATCTCCTACCTCCCGGTGGACGGCCGGCGGCCGTCCACCCGTTCGTAGCGGTTAGCTCGTCCACCCGTTCGTAGCGGTTAGCTCGTTCGCTGGTTCGACGTGGTGGACGCGGGGGTTCTCGTCCGGGTCAGCCGGCTCGGCGTAGCCGCCCCAACATGCCGTCGAGGTCGTCCCTGAAGAACTCGTGATGGAAGAAGTGTCCGCCTGGCCTTTCGAGTCCCTGGTGGGGAATACCGGCCTGACTGAGGGCCGCGCGGAACTCGCGTTGTCCGGCGAGCACCTGGGTCTCGTTGATGACGTCCCACCAGTTGACCGGCTCTGGTGAGGTGCCGGCGACCAGGAAGACCCGTTTGTGGTGGTAGCTCGGAATGCGTTCCATGGGGTTGTCCGCGGTGACCCGAGCCTGGTCGAAGAACGGCGCGCCATAGATGGTGCCGCCACCCAGCTCCACCGCGGCGGAACTGAGGTTGGCCCAGTGCGCGACGAGGTGACCGTCGCGACGCAGGCTGGCGGGCCCGGAGTGGGAACTGACAGAGCAGAAATGTCCGAAATACTTGGCGGCGTACTTCAACGCACCGAAGCCGCCCATCGAGAAGCCGGCCACCGCGCGTCCGTCGTACTCGGCGAAGGTGCGGAAGTTCGCATCGATCCACGGCACCAGTTGGTCCATGTGGAAGGTTTCCCAGTCGCGTGGGCCCACGAAGGTGCTGACCGGGTTGCAGTACCAGCCAGCGGCGCCGCCGTCGGGCATGACCACGATGATCTCCCGGCCGGCGGTCAGATTAACGATGTTCTCGTGCATGTGGAAGTGACGGAAGTCCTGCTGGCCACCGTGCAGCAGGTACAGCACGGGGTAGCGTTTACCGCTGGTGTGGTAGCCGTCGGGCAGCAGGACATTGACGGCGGGATCCCATCCGATCGCATTGGTGGAGAAGCGGTAGTACTGCAGCCGGTCGGTGTGAATGGTGGGCGGGCTGACGACGCGGAGGCCGAACCCGTCACCGACGGCGTGGGCCGGATTCGGTATGAGGGCGGGGCCGCCGAACGCCCCGACGGCGGCTGCGGCTGCCGTGCCGGTGAGGAGGCGGCGGCGGCTCAGCGCGGTCGGCTGCGATTGCGGGGTCATGGTTGCTCCCTGAGGTGGGTGGCTTGCTTCTGGGTTGGGGAATGGAGGTGAGGTGGTGATGCTGATCAGGTAGGGGTGATCCAGGTGCCCTGGTCGGGGTGCCAGTGGATGGTGGCTTCTTGGAAGCGTTGGTACTTGCCGTCACCTTCGTCGAGCTCATCGGTGCGGGGGTAGCCCAGAACGGCTTCGCTACCGGCGTCGTGGAAGGCGTCGTAGATAGCACCGTGAACGGTGTGGGTCCCGGTTTCCGGTGACCAGAGAAACAGACCGTGCTCAAAGAACTGGAAACGTCCGCGAGTCCCGTCGGGCGCTTGGGCGGCGTCCGCCTCGTCCATGGTGGGGAAGCCCCAGCGTCGCTCGGCATCGGTGGCCCAGAAGGCGGTGAGAATGTCGCCGTAGATGGCATGGGCGATGTCGGGCCGCCACAGGATGATTCCGTTCTGGAACTGCTGGAACCGCCCACCCAGCGAGGCGTCCTCTTCGGCACGGATCGGCCAACCGAGCGGGCCGCCCGGCCCGCCCATACTGTGATACTTCACCCCGATCGTGCCGTACGGCTGGAAC
>NZ_JABZED010000053.1:251-7618 GCF_013416675.1 Salinispora sp. H7-4 | reverse complement strand
CGAGTCCCGGATGAACAACCTGAACTGCGGGGACCGGGACTCGCTCGGGGTGTTCCAGCAGCGCCCCTCCCAGGGCTGGTGCCAGCCCGCCCAGTGCCTCGACGTCGACTACGCGGCGAACAAGTTCTTCGAGGTGGCCCAGCAGATGGAGCCTGGGATGGAGGGCAGCACCGCCGGTCAACTTGCTCAGGCCGTGCAGCGTTCCGCGTTCCCGTCGCGATACGACGAGGCGGAGGAGATCGCCCGAGCGCTGCGGGAGGAGGCGTTCCAGCCGTACGGCACGATCGGGGTGAAGTATCACAGTATGGGCGGGCCGGGCGGCCCGCTCGGTTGGCCGATCCGTGGCATGTTGGGGCGGCCACGCCGAGCCGGCTGACAGAGAACTGCGGTGTGTTCCACAGTCACGTGGTGACTCACAAAGCCATTCCCCGTAGCGAGGCCAGTGCAATCGAGCATGGCCGATTACTCGGTGTGGCGAAGTCATGGCCGATAAACAATTGCCAATTGTCTGGTTTGCGTTAGCAGGTAGAGCAAGATCTTGAATATACGGATGTGCTTGCTGTCCTTGGTGTCGGCGTTTCGGGAAGGCCGCCTGTGCCACAAGGATCATTCGCTGTCGCTACCGCGCCGTCTACGCGCGGCTCTCAGCCAACATCATCATCAGCGATGCCTGACCGACTCGACCGCCACAAACAGAACGGATAGCCCACTTTCGTTTACAAGGGAGGTAGGAGATGGGTAACCCACGTAGGTTAGTCCTGGTCGGGGTAACTGCGCTGGCTATGGTGGCTACCGCGGCCCCGGCCCAGGCTGCCGAGCCGGTCGGTGCAGTCCGCAACGCCGGCGGTGCCACCGCCATTGCGGGAAGCTACCTTGTGGTCTTCAAGGACAGCGAGGTCAGCCGGTCGGCGGTCGGGGCGTCACTTGACCGACTCCGCGGCAAGCACGGTGGCACCGTGGCACGGTCCTACACTGCGGCCCTGCGCGGTGGTGAGATGCGGCTCAACGCCCGAGTGGCCGGCCGCGTTGCCGCCGACCCGGCGGTGGCCTACGTCGAGCAAAACCACACCGTGTCGATCGCCAGCACCCAGCCGACCCCGCCGTCCTGGGGCCTGGACCGCATCGACCAGCGGTACCAGCCGCGAGACGACTCGTACACGTACCCGAACGCGGCCGGCGACGTGACGGCATACATCTTCGACTCCGGTATCCGTACGACGCACGCCGACTTCGGTGGGCGGGCAATCTGGGGCACCAACACGATCGACGGTATCGACACCGACTGCAACGGTCACGGCACGCACGTCGCCGGCACCGTCGGGGGCACCGCGCACGGCGTGGCCAAGGCGACCACACTGGTCGCGGTCAAGGTGATCGACTGCGACGGCGGCGGCACGATCGCAGGCGTCATCGCCGGCGTTGACTGGGTCACCGCAAACGCGGTCGCACCGGCCGTGGCGAACATGAGCCTTAGGTTTCCACTGGTGAGCAGCGCCGTCGACAACGCGGTCACCGGTTCCATCGACTCTGGTGTGACATACGTGGTGGCGGCGGGCAACGACGGCGCCAACGCCTGCAACTACTCCCCGGCCCGGACTCCGGCGGCGATCACCGTCGGCTGGACCACCAGCAGCGACCAACGGTTCGTGTTTTCGAACTACGGTAGTTGCCTGGACATCTTCGCTCCAGGCTCATCGATCACCTCGGCGTGGGCCAGCAGCGACACCGCCACGTGGGCGATGAGCGGCACGTCGATGGCCTCGCCGCACGTGGCCGGCGCCGCCGCACTGATACTCGGCGAGAACCCCTCATACACGCCACAGCAGGTCAGCGACACGCTAGTAGACAACGCCACCAGCGGCCTGGTCGGCATCCCGGGCAGCGGGTCACCCAACAAGCTGCTCTTCATCGATGACGGAACCCCACCCTCGCCTCCGCCATCGGGTTGCACCGGCACCAACGACACCGACGTCGCGATCCCGGACCTGGGACTGGTCAGCAGCGCGATCACCTTCTCAAACTGCGGCCGGACCGCCTCGGCCACCTCGACCATCGCCGTGGACATCCGGCACACCTTCCGCGGCGACGTGGAAGTCGACCTGATCGCCCCAGACGGCTCGTCCTACCGGCTGAAGAACTGGAACTTCTTCGACAACGACGACCACGTCAAGCACACCTACACAGTCGACCTGTCCACCGAGGCAGCCGACGGCACCTGGCGACTACGAGTGCGCGACGCCTGGATCAACGACACCGGCTACATCAATACCTGGACAGTCAGCCTCTGAACCCGACCGCACCAAGCCGAGGCCCCCTCCCAACCAACCGAAAGGGGGCCTCATGCCATTAACTCCGTCGAAGCCCATATGTGAGTTGACCGATACCGCTCGAAGCGGCGTGGCGGCTGTTGGTCCCAACGGGTGGAGTAAGTCCGGGCAAGGCAACTCGGTCCACTCGGCGCGGCAGGTGCCTGCCGTCGAGTTCCGTGACGGTCCTCGTGCCAGTCCCGGTAGTGGCGGTGGACAGACGGTTCTGATGGCTCCCCTGTCCGACCGGCTCGCCCTGTTTCTGGGCCTGCCCGGGTTGGTGCTCCTGGTCGGCCTCTCTCTTCCGCCGCTGGCTCGGTGGATGTTGAGCTGGGAGCGGGCACTGCCGCTCAAGCCGATCTTTTGGCTCGTTGGCGGGATCGACAAGCCCTGGAAGGTTGCCGTGAACCTCGCCATCTGGTTGGTGCTAGCGTTGGTGACCGCGTTTGTCGTGATGAGTGAGTCGCTGCGGGTGACGATCGGCGATACCGAGCTGCGGGTGACGAAGGGCGACGACACCCGTACCTTCGCCCGCGACCGGGTGTCGGCGGTGTTCCTGGACGGCAAGAAGCTCGTGGTCCTCGACCAGCGGTCGTGCCAGCTGGTCCGGGACCGACACCAGGCGCCGCAGGCGGCGATCGCCGCGGGGTTCCGCCGGCACGGCTACCCCTGGCACGACCACGATCCGTACGCCGACCTCTTCCGTTCCTGGACGGCCACCACCCCGGAACTGCCGGCCGTGGCCAACGACGTGCTCGCGGCCCGGCAGTCGGCGCTGAAGAACAAGGCGCACCGCGAGATCCACGCCCTCAGCGCGGCGCTGGAGAAGATGGGTTATGTCATTCGGGACGAGGGTGTGCATCAGTTCTGGCGCCCGCTCGTCCAGTCGTGACCATTCTCCGTCCGGCCACTCCGGTCCGGGACCGCCTCGCCGACCTCGCGTTGATGGCGGTATCGGTGCTGGGCGCGCTGGCCATCGCCGGTGCGGCTGAGCAAGGTGGCCAGCTCACCGGGGATGCGCTGAACGCGGCATTTGGCCTGGCGGTGCTCGGCACCGTCGCACTGTGGTTCCGGCGGCGGTATCCGGTCGCCGTCACGGTGGTGCTCGCCCTGCTGCTCACCGTCACCGATCTGGTGATCGTCGCGGTGCTGATCGCCGTCTACACGGTAAGCGCGCTCCGCAACTGGTCCACCAGGGCGGTGACGTTCGGGGCCAGCCTGTTGATCTACGTCCCCTACTCGGTACTGCTTCCGGCTCCCGCGCTGAGCGCCTTCAACGCCAATATCCTCTACGTGGCGTTGATGTCGCTCGTGATGGCGGCGGGCAGCACCACCCGGGCCCGGTACGAGGCGATCGTTGGGTTGTACGAGCGGGCCGAGCGGGCGGAGAACGAGGCGCGGGAGCGGGCCGAGCGGTTGCGCGTGCAGGAACGGCAGCGGATCGCCGGGGAGATGCACGACGTACTGGCGCACCGTATCTCGCTGGTGAGCCTGCAGGCCGGTGCGCTGGAGGTCCGTTCCGATCTGCCGTCCGGCGTCGCGGAGTCCGTGACGGGCATCCGGTTGCAGTCGCATCGGGCGCTCGAGGATCTCCGGGAGATCCTCGGCGTGCTGCGTGCCGGCACCGACACCGACGGACTGCGCCCGCAGCCCGGACTTGCCGATCTCGCCCGGCTCGTCGCCGAGGCGCGGGCCGCCGGCACCGAGATCTGCGTCGATTTTCGAGCTACCGGCGATCCATCCGAACGTGTCGGCCGGACGATCTATCGGTTGGTTCAGGAGGGCTTGACGAATGCGCGCAAGCACGCGCCCGGACGGCCCGTCGAGATTCTGCTGGAGCGCGCCGGTGCGAGGGAGGTCCGGGTACGGCTGCGCAACGCCCTGGCCAGCCGGGGTGGCACGCCGGTTCCCGGCAGCCACTCCGGTCTTCTCGGGCTGGCGGAGCGGGTCGCGCTGGCTGGTGGCCGACTGTCGTACGGCATGCGGCGTGTTCCGGAAGGGGGCGTCGTGTTCCAGGTGGAGGCGTGGCTACCGTGGCCGGCATGATCAAGGTGCTGGTGGTGGACGACGACGCGCTGGTTCGGGTCGGGCTGTCGGCGGTGCTCAGCGCGGCCGAGGACATCGAGGTGGTGGCAGAGGCGACGGACGGCGCCGATGCGGTCGCTGTCGCCCAGCGGCTACGCCCGGACGTGGTACTGATGGACATTCGGATGCCGGGTCTGGACGGACTGTCCGCCACCGCGGCGCTGCGATCGCTCGACGACCCGCCAGCGGTGATCGTGCTGACCACTTTCCACACCGACGACCACATCCTGCGGGCGCTGCGGGCGGGGGCCAATGGGTTCCTGCTCAAGGATATGCCACCGCGACAGATCCAGGATTCGGTGCGTGCCGTGGCGGCGGGGGATTCGATGCTCGCTCCGGCCGTCGTCGAGCGACTGATCGACTACGTGGTCCAGGGGGCGGACAACGACGAGTACCGTGACCAGGCGGTTGTCGCCCGGGCCGCGCTGGTGCACCTGACCGAGCGGGAACGGGAGGTCGCCGACGGGGTGGCCGCGGGCAAGTCGAACGCTGAGATTAGTGGCGACCTGTTCTTGAGCGTGGCGACGGTGAAGGTGTACGTCTCCCGGATCATGGCGAAGCTGGACTGCGCGAACCGCGTGCAGGTGGCGATCCTGGTTCACCAGGCTCGCGAGTGAGCGGCGCCACGAACGAAAGGTGGCGCCCGACTACGTTCGTTGGACTATCGCGACGGCAGGACGCCGGCTTCGCGGGTCTGGGATCGTCACCGCTGCGGAGGCCGGCCAGCGCTACCTGATCGACGGTGAACCCTACTTCCCTGCGCGAGGCTCCCTCAGTTCATTCGAGGTCAACCCTGTGAAGCGGGGCCAAGGACACAAACATCATGTCACGACAACAGAAGCACGAGACCCGAGCCGATCTGGCACGCGTGCCGGGTGGCGGGATGATGCATGTTGCGCAACCAACTGGTTGCGCTACCTAGGGTGACGTGCAACTATGTGGTGACAATCACTGACGGAGTTCAGGAGTCACCGATGAGCGAAGACCGGATCGAGCGGGAAATTTTGATCTCGGCACCTATGGAACGGGTCTGGTCGCTGGTGGCCGAGCCTGGATTCTGGGTAGCCGACGAGGCGACGACTACCGGAACCGTGGCCAAAGAGGGCGAGTCCATGACGGCTCGCAATCCGGAGTACGGCGACTTTCCGATCCGTGTGGAGAAGGTGCAGCGTCCGACCTACGTGGCGTACCGATGGGCGAGCGCGTTCCCCGGCGAGGATCTACGCGAGGACAACAGCACCCTGGTCGAGTTCACCCTGTCCGCCGAGGGCGACAAGACCCGACTCCGCGTGGTGGAGAGCGGCTTTGCTGCGCTGGCCGCCGCCGAGGAGCAGCGCAGCGAGGCCCTGAAGAACAACGACAAGGGTTGGCCCCAGGTCTTCGCCGCGTTCAAGAAGCGCGCTGAGGCATCTGTGTGACGACAGAACGTCGTGGCGAATCCGACGTCGTCGAGAGCGTTCTCGTGGCACTAGCTGACGCGACCCGGCGACATCTACTCGACCTGTTGGCTGCACAGGGCGAGGTCACCGCGACGAACCTTGCCAAACAGCTGCCCGTATCGCGGCAGGCAGTGGTCAAACACCTCGCTGTTCTGGACGCCGCCGGACTGGTCTCCGGGCGTCGGGTCGGCCGCGAGGTGCGGTACGGCGTTCAACCGGCCGCATTGGACGCGACCGTACGGTGGATGGCCGCTATCGCCGCGAAATGGGATCGGCGGCTGGCCACTATCAAACGAGTAGCCGAATTGGCCGAAGAGGAACCCAGCTGACCCGATGATCATGCCCCGTTGACAGTACAGAACGACGCGGACGAGCGTCAGTCACAACCGCTGGCGAAGTGACTCGTCGCAGCAAGGTGCCGACAGTCCTCCTATCTGGTGATGACAGCACCTTCATAGGGCGAGACGACAAAGGAGATACACAATGATCACGTCGAAGCTCGGTAGCATTCTGCTCGGTACCACCCAGCCAGATAAGCTCAAGGAGTGGTACCGCAAGACACTCGCCCCAGAATACAACGGTGAAGGACCGATCAACCTCGGCGGCTTCCTCCTGGTAATCGAAAACCGCGATGACGTCGACACCAAGAACCATGAGCCCGGACGTATGATCCTCAACTTTCATGTGGATGACTTCGATGCCGTGGAGGCGCAGCTACGAGCTGCCGGTGTGGAATGGCTTTCCCCTGTGGCCGACCGTCCCTCCGGGCGGTTCGGAACGTTCAGCGACCCAGATGGCAATTACCTGCAGATCATCCAGTTCAAGTAGGTGACGAGCGGGCCCAGCCCTCGTCGGCGCGTACCACGCACGCTCTTCGGCCGTCCACGGCTCACCGCTGGCGTCCTGGAGGTCCGCCAGTTAGGCCGCCCCAGCGGCCGTTCACTCGGAGAGCGACGTGCGAGAGTGGCGGATGTGGGACACAAGGTTGGTCCGGCGGGTCTACCGTTGCGAGAGTAGGACAGAGAACACTATGGAGTATGGCACCCGGGACGAATTGCTCGGCTGCCTGGCTGAGGCGGTCGGGTCCGTCACACCCGCACACCCCACGCGGGTAGCTGTCGACGGACCGCCGGCTGCCGGCAAGACCACTCTCGCCGATGAACTGGCCGCGGTCCTGCGCGACCAGGGCCGCGCTGTCATCCGCGCGACGATCGACGACTTCGTCTTTCCCCGGGCACAGCGCTATCCACGAGGCGAGTACTCGGCCGAAGGCTGCTACTTCGATGCCCACGACCACGACGCGCTGACCCGGGTCCTGCTCGATCCGCTCGGCCCGGACGGAGACCGACGCTTCCAACCCGCGGTCTACGACCGCATCGCCGACACCGTGCTGTCCCCGCCGTTCATGACCGCCCCCGCCGACGCCGCAGGGTTCCGGCAAGGTGACGATATGGCCGTTTCAGTCGAGTCCGAGTAGTTGGAGTGGCCGGTATGGGTTTCGGCTGTTGTGGCGTAGGGCTGCAGCGATGGTGGTGAT
>NZ_JABZED010000053.1:0-231 GCF_013416675.1 Salinispora sp. H7-4 | reverse complement strand
GCAGAGTTTCGATGGCCCAGTGCCCGCGCAGCCAGTCGGCCAGTTCGGCAGGGCCGGCCTGGGCTGCGCTCAGGTTGGTGATCGCGTAGACGGTGACGGTGGACCAGCGGCCAGTGGCCAGGTTCAGCCGTCGGCGGCGGATCCGTAGTGCTTGTACGGCGTGGGGAAAGTCCAGGGCGAGTGGCCCGGTGCAGGTGACTGCTTGCAGGCGGCGGATGTCGTAGCGGCCGT
>NZ_JABZED010000052.1:930-1110 GCF_013416675.1 Salinispora sp. H7-4 | reverse complement strand
GCCTCCTCCCGCAGCGCTCGGGCGATCTCCTCCGCCTCGTCGTATCGCGACGGGAACGCGGAACGCTGCACGGCCTGAGCGAGTTGACCGGCGGTGCTGCCCTCCATCCCAGGCTCCATCTGCTGGAACACCCCGAGCGAGTCCCGGTCCCCGCAGTTCAGGTTGTTCATCCGGGACTCG
>NZ_JABZED010000052.1:687-811 GCF_013416675.1 Salinispora sp. H7-4 | reverse complement strand
GACCCAGCCCGCCTCGAAGCCCGCCAGCATGACCTTGTCCGACACACCGCGGCGTTGGCCCACCTCATAGACCTTGCGGGTCACCGCGATGTCCCGCTCCGGGGGGATGAAACAGAATGTCGAG
>NZ_JABZED010000052.1:0-568 GCF_013416675.1 Salinispora sp. H7-4 | reverse complement strand
GACCGGGTCCGGCTCCGAGATCGCGGGTCTCTGGGCCTGGGCCGGGCTGCTCAGGGCGATGGTGGCGGTCAGGGTCGTCACCGCCAGCAACACCATCGTTGCCGGTCTCGTCGGAGATGAGCTGGTGCCGCGCATGGGAACCTCCTCTGCTCGGGCAGGTCGAACGGACCGCGTCACTGCGGGTGGGCTGGTTGCCGCGACGCCAACGGCCGACGTTCCGGCCTCAAGGCCAGGGTTCCGGCCTTAAGGGCCAACGTTTCGGCTTCGATGGCCGGCGTTCCGGCTGGTCAGTGTCAGCTGGCCGAGTCGAACGACGCCTCGAGCTGCGGGAGGTAGTCGGCGATCGCCGGCGCCCAGCAGCCATAGTTGTGACCGCCGTTGCACGTGGACGCCAAGGTGGAGCCGTCTCCGTAGTTGACGGTGTCGTGGGGGATACCGAGGTCGTCTAGACGGTCCCCGACAGTCGCGGTGGCGATGGCGGTGAAATAGTCCACGGCATCCTGGTTGCCGGTGTAGAACGCGATGGTGGTGTCAGCCAACTTGGCGAGGTTGGCCGATGCGGCCGGGT
>NZ_JABZED010000051.1:0-176410 GCF_013416675.1 Salinispora sp. H7-4 | reverse complement strand
GTCGCACAACGCATCCTCGCGATGACCGCCGCGATCTGGCACAACTGGACCACCGGCCAACCCGTCATGCGCTCCCTCATCGCTTACGACCACTGATCCCTCGGAATAGATCGTCTAGGGGTCGGACCTGCCGCAGCACACAAGAATTGAGGGGCTCGACGAACGAACGTGGATGGTGCGGCGCCGCAAAGTCGTTGGAGTCTGGCTGGGTGAGCTGGGTGGCGAACCTGATGATTCAGGCTGACATGGCGGACCACGGCAATGTGCAGTCATTGCGGGTCGCCGAGTGGATCCGCGCCGGCGAGACCGGCCTCTGGGCGAAGCTGGCGGAAGTCCCGCACCGCTGGACCGGGACCGTCCACTCGCCGCGGAGGTCCGCGCTGCCCGCGATCTCCTGGCCACCGCGGCGTACGAGCTGGTCGACCACGGCTGACGGGTCTGTCGGCGGCCCCGATCCGACCGATACGTCACAGTGGATAGGCAGAACGCGATGCGTGCGAGTGCTCGTTACGATGACAGTTAGTCACAGCCACGTGACGAATGGAGCGATTGGGCATGAATGATCGCGCAGCGGGTAGTCGTGACTCGGCTGACAGCGTGCGTCTCGGCCTGTCTACCGGTGACCTGGCCGTGCTCTTCGTCGCGGTGGTCATCGGCTGTGCGGTCGCCCTTCCCGTCCTGACATGGCTCGCGGGGGTCGCCGCCGAGCCGTACTGGATGCCGCTGCGCGGGCCCCTTCAGTCGATTGGTTCGCTGAACCCGGTCCTGAGCGCGGTGATCGGCGCGGGAGCCGGTGTGTTCATCGGGCTGGCGACCGCTCAGAAGGCGCTTCGCGACACGGTGCGCCTCACGGTGACTCGTGAGGCGCTAACCGTGGAGAAGAACGGCGCCACCAGCCACGTCTCCCGCGCCGACGTGGCCGCCGTGTTCCTGGACGGCAAGCAACTGGTGGTCGTCGACCGAACGTCCCGGGAAGTCGTCCGCGGCCCGCTGGAGAGCAAGCCCGGGCGGACCGGGACGGTGCTGCGGGAGCACGGCTACCCCTGGCGGGAGAACGACGCTGGCGCACGGCCCTGACCCGACCCCCGCGGGCGGTAGCCGCGCTGAGCTGCCGCCACGGGGTTCTGATCCCACTGCGCAACACACGAGGAAGGCGCTGTGTCGCACACGTCGCGGAGGTCCGCCCGTACCCCGGCATCGTCCGACCCTCCGGACGGTGACCACATGCTCGTCACGGTGCTGGGGGCCTCCGGTCTGATCGGCTCGACGGTGGCCGCGGCGCTGGCCGAGCGCCCGATCCGTCTGCGGCTGGTGTCCCGGCGCCCCAGCGCGGTGCCGGCCGGCGGGCGCAGGTCGAGGTACGGTCGCCGATCTCAGCGGCCCGGCCGCATGGCCGAGGTCACCGCGGGCTCGCATGCGGTCGTGCACCTGGTCGCGCTCGTCCCGGAGGGAGGGACGTGGCGGGCGGCAGGAAAGGGCGGGAACGAGATCCAGGACGACCTGGGCATAACGCGCGATCTGATCGAGGCGCTACGGCGCGGCCGGCGATCCGATCGGCTGCCGACCACGCTCTTCGCGGGCTCGACGTCCCAGGTCGGCCTGCCCGGACGGAAGTTCATCGACAGAACCGAACCCGACCGTCCCGTGACGCCGTACGACGTTCGCAAGCTCGCCGCCGAAAAAGCGCTGAAGGCGGCCACCACCGAGGGGGCGCTGCGCGGCATCACGCTGCGGCTGCCCACGGTGTTCGGTCATGCGCCGTCGCTGGCCTCGCCGGCACGTGGGGTGGTCGCTGCCATGGCCCGCCGGGCGCTGGCCGGCGAGCCGGCGACCCCTTTGGGGCCGCCGCCGACGACGAGTGTGTCGAGATCGTGGCTGATCACGAGCCCTCCTCGTCCTGCCCGCTCCACTGCTTCACCTTGTGCGTCCGTCGCCCGCCGACCACGAGGGCACGGAGGTGGGCGTGTCGCTCGGTGTTGCCGCGTTTCTCCACCTCCACGCTGCAGACCGGGCGTCCTCAACGAGCGCCACGGTCGCGGGTCACCTTGATCCCGCAGGTGATCACGGCGACGCCTTCAGATCGGCCAGGGACATCGCCGCGTCGTCCGTGTGGGCGCGAGCCGGGTCATCACCATGTCGTGGAACCCCAGGCCCGTCTCCAGGCTCACCTCGGCCCACAGGTCGATGTCGTGCCCCAACTCGCGGAGCCGGTCGATGACCCGGTCAGTAAGAGCCGCCGAGGTGCCCTCCAGCCGCGCCGACCAGGCGAGGAAGGCCTCCGCCTCGTCACCGGGGTCGAGGACCGCCAGCACGTCGTGCCCCTCGGTGCTCCACCACTGATGCAGTGCCGCCGTACGACGGCCATAGTCAGGATCCGAGAGCGGCCCGGCAGCAAGCTGCTCCAGGGACCGCGCCGCCCGATCGGAGGTGGGGCTGGCGCTCCGCCGGACGATCCGGGCCTGCAGGCCAGCCAGGACCTGGTGGAAGTTGGGCAGCCGCACGGCCCGGGTGGGTGCACCGCCGGCAACCAGCCGATCGACCACCTCGGCCGGGGCCAGGTCACGGCGGGTGCCGTCGTCGGCGCCGCGCAGGGCGGACTCCACCGCGTCGCTGCCGAGGAAGAGGCAGGACTCCCGCACGGCCGTCTCCGGCAGGTCGGACGTGTGGACGACGCACATCACCATGTTCTGCGAGCCGAATTCGTACCGCAGCAGGCCGGGCTCCGACAGGCCCGGGTTGGAAGGCCCCTTGAGCTCGGAGAGCCGCTCGGCCGCCGGGACGTCGCCGGGACGGTCGAGGAGGAGCGCCACCGCCGGGCCGAGTCGGTAGTAGCGCGGCATATACCACCACAACGGGCGGCTGCCGGCGTCCATCAGCCTCACCTGGGTGTAGCGGTAGAGCTCCTCGAGCCGGCGGTGGTGCGGGCGCACCACCTTAAGGGCGGTCACGCCGAAGCCCCGCTCGCCCAGCCACGCGACGATATCCGGAACCTGGCCCTGGCGGACCGCTTCGGGCCGCGCGAGCATGAAAGCTGTACGTCGCGTCGCCGCCGGGTGCGCGTCGAGCAAGCGCCGGGGCTCGGCCCAATCGTCCACCGGCAACGCCGCCAACAGCCCCGCCATCGACTCGTCCCCCAATTGATTCTGCCCTTCCGGTGCCCGCCGGCACCACCGTCGCGTCGGGCACTCCCCACGCACGCGCCTGGCCGTCCTGTCCTCGCCACGCGTCGCCGTCACCAGCGGCGGCCTCGACCCGCGGGCGGGTCCAGTTCCGCCGCCCGGGCGAGCAGCGCACCCCGGTCGATCAAGTCGACGTTCGTCGCCGCCACGGTACAGGCGTAGGCACCGGAGATCGCCCCGTACAGGGCACACCGCCGCGCCGGCTCCCCCGCGAGCCAGCCGAACAGGAAACCTGCGGCGAACGCGTCGCCCGCACCGTTGGAATCCACCACCGGCCCCGGCGGATCGACCGCCGGCACATGGCTGAACTCGCCGTCGACCAGCAGGTACGCCCCCTCGGCTCCGGCGGTGGCCACGACCGTGCCGGCCCGGCCACGTTCGACGATGCGCCGCATCGTCTTCTCGGGATCGGCCAGCGCGGCCGACGACACAAAGACGAGGTCGGCCCCGTAGGCGAAGTCCTCGTGGTACGGCTCGTGGCCGTCCCAGTTGTGCAGGTCCGTGGAGATGGTTACCCCCGCCGCGCGCAGCGTGGGCAGGGCGAAGGCACACGGATAGGTGATCGACACGTGGACGTGCCGGCTCGCCGCGGCGAGTGCGGTCACCGTCTCCACCGGGAGCCGGTCCCCCGCCTCGGATCGGCTGCTGTCGTACAGGGACAACCGCCGCCCGTCCGGGGCGACAAGGTTGACCGCACGGCGGGTACCGGCCCGCAGCGCAACCACGGTGAGCGGGATGCCCCGCTCGGCGTGCAGGGCACGGACCAGGTCGCCCTCATGGTCGTCACCGAGCACATCGACGTGGTGGGAACGCAGGCCCAGGGCGTGGACCGCCAACGCCACGAAGTCGCCGGTCTGCCCCGCACGAGTCGTGATCGCCGGCACCATATAGCTGTCAGCGAACGAAAGGGGCAACTGCGGTACGTAGACGATGGTGTCCACACCGGCGCCGCCCAGGACAAGGACATCGATCTCAGTACTCACAGGTACTCCTCAGGGCAAGTGGTGCAGGGCTGATGTAGACGGCGGCGACATCCCACCCAGGGAACAGGTGAACGGGAAGCGTTTGGGACCAGGCCAACGCCTCGCCGCTGACCTCGCCCCAGTACGCGACTGCGGGTGGCCGCCCCGAGCCGGTCCTGGCCGGCCAGGTGGTGGGGATCCTGTTCCGCCAGACGTCGACCCGCACCCGCACGGCATTCTCAGCCGCAGCGCTGCGACTCGGCGCCAGCATCATTTCGTACGGCCCGGTCGACCTGCAGGAGAACACCGGCGAGAGCACCTCGGACACCGGACGGGTGCTCTCCCGGATGCTCGACGCGTTGGTGGTGCGCAGCGCCCAGAGCGACGCCGAACTGCCCGCCTACGCGGCCCAGTCCCAGATGGCCGTCATCAACTCGATGAGTGCGAGCGAGCACCCCACCCAGGCCCTGGCCGATCTGACCACGATCAGTCAGCACTTCGGCCGGGTGGAGGGCATCCGGGTGCTCTACCTGGGCGAGGGCAACAATACCGCGGTCGCCTTGGCGCTGGCGCTGACCCGGTTTCCGGGCACCGAACTGACCCTGCTCACCGCGCCCGGCTTCGGCATCCCCGAGGCGACCGTCCGGCGCGCCAACGAGCAGGCAATCGCGGCCGGCAGCCGGTTCACCGTGGCCGCGGCCATGGACGCTCGCCCATCGGATGTGGATGTCGTCTACACCACACGGTGGCAGACGACCGGCACCACCAAGCCGCGCCCGGACTGGCGGGACTCATTCAAGCCGTTTCGGGCGGACGCCGCGCTGATGAAGGTGTACCCCGACGCGGTCTTCATGCACGACCTCCCGGCGCACCGCGGCGAGGAGGTGACCGCCGACGTGCTAGATGGACCGGCCAGCATCGCCTTTGCCCAAGCCGAGAACAAGCTGCACAGTGCCAGCGCGGTGCTGCGGTGGTGTCTGACCTGATCACAATCGCGGGTCAGGTCGGACCTTCCGGCCCGTCTGTCGAGCCGAGCAGGCCCGCCTCGTGCGCGATGATCGCGGCCCGGACCCGGTTGGTGGCGCCCAACCGGGTCAGGATCTTGCTCACGTAGCCCTTGACCGTGCCCTCGACCACGCTGAGTCGCCGGGCAATCTGGGCGTTGGACAGCCCGGCACCGAGCAGCACCAGCACCTCTCGCTCACGGGCGGTCAGCGTGTCGACCTGGTTGCGTGCCTCGGAGCCGCGGCTCATCCGGCCGTCGCCGAGTTCCTCGATGACTCGCCGGGCGACCCGGGGCGACAGGCAGGCGCCGCCGGCCGCGACCGCGCGTACCCCGTCGATCAGGTCGCGCGGCGCGCCCGACTTGAGCAGGAAGCCGTTGACACCCGCGTCCAGCGCCCGCGCTATGTATTTGTCCTCGCCGAACGTGGTCAGGAGGATAACCGCGGTGTCGGGCACCGTGCGACGGATCTCGGCCACCGCCGACAGCCCGTCGAGCTCAGGCATCCGGATGTCGAGCAGGGCCACGTCGGGGCGATGCGCCCGGATCAGCTCGACAGCCTCGACGCCGTCACCGGCCTCGGCCACCACCTCGATTTCCGGGTCGGCGGTAAGGATGCCGCGGACGCCGGCACGGATCATCATCTCGTCGTCGGCGACCAGAACCCGAATCACCGGGCGACTCCCCCTGTCCCTCTCGACGATAACGGGCCGAACTCTACCATCGCGGACTGCCCGTCCCGCCGCATCACCCGTCCACACAGAGCACCGCCACCTGTCGAAGGTAAGTGTGATCATCTGACGATGGGCACCTGTCCCACGATTGCTTGCCCGATAGCGTCACGCCCCATGACCCGGACGAATTCCGGCGCCGACAGCACCCAGGTCGCGGATCCACGACTGGCTGGCCTGACCTTTGAACAGGTGGCCGAACGTGTAGCCGCCGGGCAGACCAATGACGTACCGGCGCGGTCCAGCCGGAGCGCCACGGAGATCATCCGAGCCAACCCGTTCACCCGGATCAATGCGATCATCGGCGTGCTGTTTGTCACGATCCTGATCGTCGGCCCGATCCAGGACGCCCTGTTCGGTGGCGTGATCATCGCCAACACCGTGATCGGCATCTTTCAGGAGCTGCGGGCCAAGCGGACCCTGGACCGACTGGCGGTGATTGGCGAGGCCCGCCCGACGGTGCGCCGCAACGATGCCGGGGTCCAGCTGACAGCCTCCGAGGTGGTCCTCGACGACGTGTTCGAGATAGGACCGGGCGACAAGATCGTCGTGGACGGCACCGTGCTTGAGGCCGATGGTCTGGAGGTCGACGAGTCGCTGCTGACCGGCGAGTCCGACCCGGTGCAGAAGGAGCCCGGCGATGAGGTCATGTCGGGCAGTTTCGTGGTCGCCGGGACCGGTGCCTTCACCGCCACCAAGGTAGGCAAGGAGGCGTACGCCACCCGCCTGGCCGAGGAGGCCCGCCGCTTCACCCTCGTCAATTCTGAACTCCGCAAGGGGATCAACGCGATTCTGCGCTTCGTGACCCTGGCGATCGTTCCCACCGGGATCGCTCTCATCATCAGCCAGTGGCTGGTCAATCGGGACGACGTCCCGGAGGCCATCCGGCGGATGGTGGCCGGCCTGGTGCCGATGGTCCCCGAGGGTCTCGTGTTGCTCACCTCGGTCGCCTTCGCCGTGGGCGTGATTCGCCTCGGCCGCCGCCAGTGCCTCGTGCAGGAACTGCCAGCCATTGAAGGACTCGCCCGCGTCGACGTGGTGTGCCTGGACAAGACCGGCACCCTGACCGAGGTGGCCATGGAGGTCGCCGAGGTGCGCCCACCCCACTCGGTGATCCGGATCTCCACGTGCCGGCGGTGCTGGGCGCCCTCGGCGCTGCCGACGAACGACCGAATGCGACCATGCGGGCGGTGGTCGACAAGTATCCGGCGCAGGCCGGCTGGAGCCATGGTGCGCGGGCTGCGTTTTCGGCCGCCCGGCGGTTCAGCGGCGCCACCCTCACCGACCCGTCCGGCTACGTCAGTACCTGGTTGATCGGCGCGCCCGACGCGATGCTGCGGGCCGGCGACCCGGTGCTGGCCCAGGCCGACGGGTACGGCTCCCGCGGCCTGCGCGTGCTTCTCCTGGCCCGGACGACCGGCTCGCTTGCGGCGGCCCTGGAGACGCCGGAGCGGGTGTTTGAAGGGCTCACTCCGGTCGCGCTGATCGCTCTCGACCAGCGGATCCGGCCCGAGGCGCCGGACACCCTGCGCTACTTCGCCGAGCAGGACGTCGACGTCAAGGTGATCTCCGGCGACAACCCGGTGTCGGTGGAAGCGGTGGCCGGTCGGCTGGGCTGCCCGACGGCGGGCGGGCGGTCGACGCACGGACGCTGGCGGAAGACCCGGACCGGGTGGCCGACGTGGTCGAATCGACCACGGTGTTCGGCCGGGTCGGCCCCTACCAGAAGCGCTCGATGGTGCAGGCCCTGCAACGCCGTGGGCACACCGTGGCGATGACCGGCGACGGCGTCAACGACGTGCTCGCGCTCAAGGACGCCGACATCGGCGTGGCGATGGGATCAGGCAGCCCGGCGAGCCGGGCGGTGGCGCAGATCGTGCTGCTCAACAACAGCTTCGCCACGCTGCCGGCGGTGGTCGCCGAGGGGCGGCGGGTGATCGGCAACATCGAGCGGGTGGCCAACCTCTTCCTGACGAAGACGGTCTACTCAGTCCTGCTGGCGATCACGGTCGTGCTGGCCAATCTGCCGTACCCGTTCCTGCCCCGGCACCTGACCCTGATCGGCTCGTGCACCATCGGTATCCCGGCGTTCTTCCTGGCCCTGGCGCCCAACAAGGAGCGGGCCCGCACCGGTTTCGTCGGACGGGTGCTGCGCTTCGCGATACCTGCCGGCGTGCTCGCCGCGACCTCGACGATCTCGGCGTACGTGTTCGCCCGGGCCCACTACGACGGCGACCTCAAGGCGGAGACCTCGGTGGCCACGCTGACCCTGTTCCTGGTGGCGCTGTGGGCGCTGGCCGTCATCGCCCGGCCGTACACCTGGTGGCGGATCTTGCTCGTGGCGACGATGGGGGCGGCGTTCCTGGTCGTGCTGGTCATGCCCTGGCTGCAGGAGTTCTTCCAGTTGCAATTGGTCGGGATGACCGCGCCCTGGACCGGGGTGGCGATCGCGGCGACGGCCGGTCCGGTGCTCGAACTGATCTGGTTCCTGCTCGGTCGGCGGGAGAAAACGCGCGAGCAGGCGGCGTCGGTCAGCGAGGCAGAGCCGGCAACCGGTCCTTCGCCGACAGCGCGTCGCCTGTGAAACAGATCCGGTAGACGGTCTGACCGATGAGGAAGCTACCGTCGCTGTAGTAGCGGCACGACGACCCGGCTGGGATATCGGGTTCGTCGGCCGGGCGGCCGGGCAGCTGCCGTGCGGGGAGAATCGACTCCACCTCGGCGCGGTGCCGGCCGATCCGCAGTCCGTCGAACTCGTCGCTGCTCATTGCCGAGTCGAAGGTGAGATAGGCGTGGTAGCCGGCCGCGCTACCGATCACCACCAGTACGAACGCGGTCACCCCGGCCACCGCCCGCCGTCGAATCCGCCGCCGGCCGATCCGCAGGTCCTCGGTAGCCGAGAACGGCTCAGCCGGCGGTCCCGAGTGCCCACTCGGCCCCTTGTGCGGCAGTCGGGCCACCACCGCGAACCCGCCGTCTTTCGGGCCTGCGGAAAGCGCCCCGCCGAGCATCCGAACCCGTTCGCGTAGTCCGGCCAGGCCCCACTGGCCGGACGGCGGGTCGGGGTGGTCACCGGTCGCACGGGCCGGTGGCGGCTCGTTGCTCACCGTCACGACCGTCTCGTCCGGCCGGTAGGTCAGCCGCACCTCAATGGCCGCGCCGGCCGCGTGTTTGGTGGCGTTGGTCAGCGACTCCTGCACCAGCCGGTGGGCGGCGCCAGCGACCAGCGGCGGAAGCTCGGCCGGGGATGTGCCCTCGACCCGCATCTCGATCATCAGTCCGGCAGAGCGGGCCCGGTCGACCAGGGTGTCGACGCTCTCGGTCCGGGGCGTGGTGGGGGTCTCCTCGCCGGCGTCCCGGAGCAGCCCGATGATCTCATGTAGGCGGTCGGTGGCCGACCCCGCGATTGCTCGTAGTTCCCCGGCCGCGGCCTGGTGCTGCTCGTCGAGGCCGGGTGCCACCTCGAGGGCACCGGCCTTGAGGGTTACCAGGCTCAGATCGTGGCCCAGCGAGTCGTGCATGTCCTGGGCGATGCGGGTCCGTTCGCGTAGCCGGACCTGCTCGGCGATCATGCGCTGCTCGCGCTCCAGTTGGGCTGCGCGCTCCCAACCGGCCTGGGTCAACTCGTGGTACTGCCGTCGGTAACGGCCGCCCAGCCATGGCAGCACCATCAGGAAGGCGACGGTGGAGGCCATCGCGAGCCAGGCCATGGCTGCTTGGCTAAGCGTCAGCGTGAGCAGCGACCCGGCCAGCATCGTGCCGGAGAAGACGAGCACTGCGGGTAGTGTGCGATCGAGCCGACGGCCGGCCAGGTAGCCGGTGACGGCGAGTGCGGGTGCCAGATTGATCGAGAAAAGGCTGGGCGCGAAGAGGAAGGATAGGCCGGCCACGGCGGTCAGTGCGAGGTCGGGCCGGTGGCGGCCGATCGCGACGACTCCGGCCAGCACGGGCAGCGCGAGCAGGGCCGAGGAGGACGGCACATACCAGGGGGCATCGGGCGGTGCGGCCAGCGCGCCGGCCGCGACCGGCGCGGCGAGCACCACCCACAGCGCCGCCCCTCGGACCCCGGCGCACGCCACGGCATCCGCACACGGACGATCGTAGCCGAATGGCACCGAGTCCCGGGTTTGGTCGGCGTTCGTGGTACCGGTGCGGGTGGAATCACGTGCGAAGGTCGGTCAGCTCACGCCCGCGGGGTACGGGTTGGACTCGAACGCCTCATCAATCTCCTCTGTCGAGCGGCGCAGCCAGAGCCGCTTGACGTCGGCCACCACGATCGGCTCGAGCGGGGTGTTCGGCGCGTTGTAGGCCGGTTTGGCCAGGGACTGGACATGCCAGGCGGCACCGACCAGCCGCTCGATCGACCGCCAGCGGTCGGCATCCACGTTGAGCAGGTCCATCGCACGGATGTACGCGTGCCACACGTGGTACCCGGGCGTCGGGTCGCCGTTCATGATGTGCACCCGGTAGGGGTCGGGTCGCCGTGGATCCCACAGCACACCCTGTCCGAAGTCGAGGAATGCCGACATCAGCCCGCCGAAGTTTCGGCGGTAATAGGTGTCCAGCATGCTCAGCTGGATTTCGGACAACAACTGTAGCTGCGGCCGCAACGGGCGCCAGGCTTCCCGATAGTCGTGCGGGTAGTTGCCGGAGGTTCGCTGCTCAAGCCAGAAATAGGCCACTTCGAACTCGATGGATCCGAACCGCTGCGCGACCGCGGCGTAAGCGTCCAGCAGTTCCTGGGAGGCATTGAACAGCGTGCGGTTTCGTAGTCGTACCAGAGCTCGTTGGCCATTCGGTCGCCCAGCATGCCCGCGACGGCCGCGCCCGCGGCGGCACCGAAGGCGACCTGCAGCATTGCTCGTCGGTTGATGCCATTCGGCATGTGTGCTGTCCCCTCGGTCGGCGCTGCGTACGCCGCGAACGATAGGGACGGTGGCTACAGTATCACGGCTCTATGAGAACCCCCGGTCGACGGCCGGGAGACCTGTCGAAGGTCATGCCGGACGGCTGCCGATTGGGTCATGCCCTGGCCAGGGGATCGGAAATAGCGTGGCGTCCAGACGAACGGAGAGGACACACGCGATGATCGCCCTACGGCGGCTGACAAAACGGTATGGCTCCAAGGTAGCCGTCAACGAGCTGGACCTTGAGATCGAGGAAGGCAAGGTCACCGGGTTCCTCGGGCCCAACGGCTCGGGCAAGTCCACGACGATGCGGATGATCGTCGGACTGGACCATCCGACGATGGGCGAGGCGCTGATCAGCGGCCGCCGCTACGTGGACCTGACCCACCCGCTCCGGGAGGTGGGTGCCCTGCTCGACGCGAGCGCGGTGCACCCCGGCCGGAGCGCTCGCAACCACCTCAAGGCCGCGGCCCGCAGCAACGGTATTCCGATCGCCCGGGTCGACGAGGTGCTGGAGACGGTCGGGCTGACTCAGGTGGCCGACACCCGGGTCGGTGCCTTTTCGCTCGGCATGGCGCAGCGCCTCGGCATCGCCGGCGCGTTGCTCGGTGACCCCAAGGTGCTGATCTTGGACGAGCCGATCAATGGTCTCGACCCGGACGGCGTTCGTTGGGCGCGCGGCCTGATCCGCTCGCTCGCCGCGGAGGGCCGGACGGTGTTCGTGTCCAGCCACCTCATGAGCGAGATGCAGATCACCGCGGACCGCCTGGTGGTGATCGGTCAGGGCCAGCTGATCGCCGACGCCGAGATCGCCGACCTGATCGCGGCCAGCGCCCGGACTTCGGTGAGCGTCCGCAGCCCCGATGCGGACAGCCTGGTCGGCCTGGTCGACCGGCTGACCGAGGAGGGCGCCTATGTGCAGTGGGCAGGAGAGCAGGGCCTGATGGTGGCCGGAGTGTCCCTGGAGCGGGTGGGCGACCTGGCCTTCCGGGCCGGGGTTCGGCTGCACGAGTTGCGCCGGATTGAGGCTTCTCTGGAGCAGGTCTACATGGAACTGACCGGAGACAGCCTGGAGTACGGCGGGGGCTCGGTGCCGTCGCTGACCCGGGACGCCGACGATTACGCCGAGAGCGCAGGAGTCAGTTGATGGCGACGCTCGATGTTCTGGCCACCGGTGGTGGTCTCCGCGGGGCGATTGCGTCCGAGTGGACCAAGTTGTGGTCGCTGCGGTCGACGCCGTGGCTGCTGTCGGGCGGGATCGCCCTGATGGCGGGCGTCTCGGCCGCCGTCGGAGTGACGATGCGGAACAATTTCCGCGCCGACGCCGTCCAGGTGCTCTATCCGGTGGGTGACCTGGCTGTGTGGGCTGCGATCGTGGTGGCGCAGTTCGCCTTTACGGCGGTCGCCATGGTCATGATCACCTCTGAGTACTCCACCGGCACAATCCACGCCACGCTGCAGTGGGTGCCCGCCCGGAGCCGGATGCTACTATCCAAGACCATCGTGGTCGGCGCTCTGGTCTTCGTCGTGGGATTGCCGGCGGCGGCCGCCGGGGTGTTCGCGGGTGGACCGACGCTGGCCGAATTCGGTGAATACGAGGCCGGCCGGGTGTGGTTCCAGATCCTCACCATGGCCGTCTACTTCGGGATAGGCGCGATGATCACGATCGCCATCGGTGCGATGCTGCGCAGTGCGGTCGGCACGCTGACGACGGCGTTCCTCGGACTGCTGGTGATTCCACTGATTATGCAGATCTCCGGCTTCCCGTTCCTCATAAAGATCGCGCCCTATATGCTGGGCAATGCCGCGATGAATTTCATGAACCTCAACGACACTCACTATCCACCGGTTGTTGGGCTCCTCGTTGTGGTCGGCTGGGCCATCGGCCTGCTCCTGGTCGCACTCCGGATCCTGAAGACCCGGGACGCCTGAGCCGTCGCGCACCCTGTCACAACTCGGCGTCTCCACCAACCGGCCGCATACCCCAACGTACGTCGGCGCTACTGTTCGTAGTGAGATGTGGTCCGGCGGCGGGACGGCCCTGCTCCTGGGTGCTCCATGGGTGCTCGGACGTCGGGGAACTGACGCGGACCTACCGGGACCCACAGGGATTTCCCGCCTCGATGAACCCCCAGATACCCATCGACCTAGCCCGATCGGCTCCCGGACCTGCGGGGACGTGATTGGACTGACCGGGACGGTTCGGGACGCTGCGGTACGCATTCACTCTCGGTGATGGCTTCGGACTACGGATCAGAAGGTTAGGGGTTCGAATCCCTTCGGGCGCGCAAGATCGTAAGGCGCTTGACCTGCAAGAACAGGGGTCAGGTGCCTTTTGCTTTGTCATCCCTAGTGGACGGCTGGGTGCCGTCGTCATGCGGAGATGTCGTGACCAGTTCCGGGGCCCCGAGTTGATAAGTAAATGCACGTTCATTTACCCTCAGTAGGGACTGCGACACACCCCATGGAGGTAGACCGAACGTGACCGAACTGAACCAGAAGCCAGAGGCGACAAGCCAGCCACCTTTCGCTGCCATCGCAACGCTGTGCCTGGTCCAGATGCTGCTGATCCTCGATATGACGGTGCTCGGCGTCGCAGTGCCCGTCATCCAGGTGGACCTGAAGATGGACGCTGCGGACACGCAGTGGGTGGCCAGCGCCTACATGCTGACATTCGGCAGTCTGCTCGCCCTGTCCGGGCGACTCGGCGACCTGTTCGGACCGCAGCGGTTGCTGCTGGTCGGCCTCGGGGTGTTCGTGGCCGCGTCGGTGTGGTGCGGCTTTGCGACGAGCGGTACCGAGTTGTTCGCGGCCAGGGCTGTTCAGGGCGTGGGCGCGGCGATGGTCTCCCCCACCGCCCTGGCCCTGCTCAACCTCGTCAGCACCACCGGCTCCGGGCGCAACCGGGCTGTCGCGTGGTGGAGCTTCACCGGTCTCGCGGGGGCGGCGCTCGGCCAGGTCGTGGGCGGACTCGTGACCGATGCATTCGGGTGGCGCTGGATCTTCTTGCTCAACCTGCCGATCGGGCTCGTGGCCGGACTCGCCGTGGCATCGCTTTTGCCGCGCACCCAGCCGGAGCAGCGGGTGTCGCCGGACGTGCTCGGTGCGCTCACGCTCACCGGCTGGCTCGGGATGCTCGTGTTCACGCTGACGAGGGTCGAGCACGGGTCGAGCGCCCTGGTGATGACGATGAGCGCGGCCGCGACGGTGGTGTTGCTGGCAGCCTTCGTGGCCGTGGAGCGCAGGCACAGCGACCCGCTCGTGCCGTTGGCGGTGTTCGCCGAACCTGGGGTTCGGGCGGGCAATGTGATCAACCTGCTGTCCACCGCCGCCAACCTCGGCGTCATGTTCTACGTGACCTTCTACATGATGCGTGTGCTCGGCTACTCAGCCACGGACGCCGGCCTGGCCTACCTGCCGATCACGCTGGTGATGGCGGTGATCGCGACCAGGGTGGCGTGGTTGATGGAGAAGGTGGGTGCGCGAGCACTGCTACTGATGGGCACAGCAGGTGGCGCGGCCGGTTCGCTGTGGTTCGTGTTCGCGCCCGGCGACGGCTCCTACCTGGCGTGGATCTTCCCGCCCCTGCTGCTGATCGGCGTCGGCGCGGCGTTCATCGAGGCTCCCGTGATCATCGTGGCGACGCGCGGGCTGCCGGAACGAAAGCAGGGGCTCGCGGCCGGCCTGATCAATACCTCCGAACAGGTGGGCCCGGTGCTGGGTCTCACGGTGGCGGTCACCATGGCAGCGGCGATCGTTCCGGTGACCGCCGACGACACACCCGTGCGGCTGCTCGACCACTACCACGTCGCCTTCGTCGCCGCGGTGCTCATGTACGTGCTGGCAGGCCTTGCCACGTTCCTCGTACCGCGGCGCAGCTACATCGGATCGGCTCCGGCACCCCTTGCGGCGAGTGCCGAAAACTGATCACAGCCTTGTAACGCCAAACGATCACTACTCCTGTGCGTATCGCGGCCGCCGGTGCTCCCGCGGACCTGATCACCACCGGCCACGCCGACTACTCGATCAAGGTGGAACGCGGGCGGCTCGACACGTGGGCCTTCGAGGAACTGCTGCGGGGGGCGCTGGAGCTCTTCCGCGGACCGGTGCTGGACAACATCGGCAGCCCGGTGCTGCAGGTTGCGGCGCTCGAATGGGAGCACTCACCGCCAGCCGCGCCCTCCCCCACGCCACCAAAGCCGGACACTGCATTGAACCCGGCGAAGTCGCACCATGCCGCTCAGCCACGACGAGGTGGCCGAAGCGGCGGTGACGTTGTGCGGCAAGGACCTCGGGGCCCACGTGAACCCGGTGCTCGCCGAGGAGGAGATCCGGGCCCATCTGTCGGCATCGTTTCCCAGGCAGCTCGTGCCGTGGTTTCTCGTGTTCCTCGACCACTTGCCACATGCAGTCAACGGCAAGATCGATCGCAACGAGCTGCCCGCCCGCGTCACCGCGGCGAGCCGGAGCAGCACTCCGCCGCGCACCGAGGTGGAACGCACCCTCGCCGACATCTGGCGCGAGGCGCTCGCGATGCCGGAGGTCGTCGCGCACGACAACTTCTTCACACGATGGTACTCGCTCCTGGCGTCCGCGCGATGAACCGCATCCGGGCGACTACCGGCATGCAACTGCTGTTGCGTCGGCTCCTCGAACGGCCGACTGCCGTCAAGCCGGCCCTGGCAGCGGAGAGGCGCGGCCATGAGGAGGCTTCTGTCATCTCAGTGCTGCGGCGGGAGGTCAGATGATCACGCGACGCGGCGTTAGTAAACGCCAATTCACTTATCGGGTACTATCCGTGCCATGAGCCCGCGACCGATGTCCGTCACCAACGAACAGATCTTCGTCAGCGCGTCCCGCACGCTGGCCCGCATCGGCCCGCTCCGCGTCACGCTCAACGACGTGGCATCCGACCTCGGAATCTCGGCGGCCACGCTGGTCAAGCGGTTCGGGTCCAAGCACGACCTGCTGGTCGCGATCAACGAGTACGAGGCGTCCAAGGTCGACGAGTTCTTCACCGAGATCGTCGCCAAGTACGAGTCGCCGCTCGAAGCCCTCTACGCATTCATCGCGGCGCTCAGCAGCGACGTCGACAGCCCCGCGGAGATGGCCAACCACGTGGCGTTCCTGCATCTCGACCTCAGCGACGACGCACTGCACTACCACGCCGTGAGGTTCGCCCAGTCGATGCGCACGGGCATCACGTCGCTGCTGGAGCGGGCCGTGGAGCAGGGTGAGCTCGTCGAGTGCGATGTAGATGGTCTTGCCAGGGCGGTGCAGACGACGTACAACGGCGCGCTGATCATGTGGGCGATCCTCGGGGACGGCGAGCTCTCGGAGTGGGTGCGGCGCGATGTCGCGTTCCTGCTCAACCCCTTGGTAGCGAAGTGAACGGAGCGAACGACGTGCGGCGTCACGACGACCACGGCTGGATCGAAGTCACCGGTGCCCGGACCCACAACCTGCGCGACATTAGCGTGCGAATCCCGCGCGGAAAGCTGGTGGCGTTCACCGGCGTCAGCGGCAGCGGGAAGACCTCGCTGGCGGTCGACACAGTGCACGCCGAGGCACAACTGCGCTACCTCGAGGGCATCTCGCCGTTCGTGCGGCGCTACCTCGGCCAGCGCGACCGGCCCGAGGTCGACCGCATCACCGGCCTCGGCGCGACGCTCGCGGTGGACCAGCGCCGACTCAACAACAATCCTCGTTCCACCATGGCCACCGTCACCGGCATGGACGCGTACCTGGGCCTGGTCTACTCACGCCTGCCCGCGCTCCGCACCGGCGCCGAGCTCGCGACGACCAGCTTCGACAGGTTCAGCCCCGAGGGAGCCTGCCCGGCGTGCCACGGAGCGGGCGGTACCGTGCGCGCCGACGCGGAGCTGATCATCGACAATCCTGAACTTCCCCTGTTCTCAGGGGGTTCGCATTGGTTCGCGAAGTGGCGCTCCGGCGAGCACTCGTTCATTCCCGCCCTCGCCGAGTTGCACCGCGTCGACCTGTCCGTGCCTTGGCGCGACCTGCCAGCGACTTTCCAGCACGCGGTCCTGCACGGCACCGGTGAGCAGGTCATCGACACCAGCGTCACCATTCCGAGCCGGGCCACCGGCACCGAGTGGACCTACAGCAGCAGCCAGCCGATGCGCGGCGCCCTCGCCGAGGTGGAGCGCGTGTTCGCCAACGCGGGCAGCGAAACGAGCAAGCAGCGCTACCAGCGGTACATGCGCATGACGCCCTGCCAGGAATGCGCTGGCAGTGGGTTCGGCGAGGCGGCACGCACCGTCACCGTCGGCGGTCGCACCTATCCGGAACTGATCACACTCACCGGCACAGACCTCATCGACTGGGTGCACCAGGCCGAAGCCGAACTCGGCGACCAGGATCGCGCGGTCGGCCTCCCGCTGCTGCGCGAACTGGGCGCCCGCCTGACCGTCCTGCACCGCACCGGCCTGTCCCACCTGCAACTGAGCCGCGAGGCCTCGACCCTCTCCGGCGGCGAGCTGCAACGCGCACGCCTCGCAGCCCAGCTCAGCACTCCGCTTGAAGGCATCACGTTCGTCCTGGACGAACCCACCTCCGGCCTGCACCCCGCAGACAAGGCAGATGTCCTCGACATGCTGAAGGCGCTGCGGGACAACGGCAATAGCGTGCTGCTCGTCGAACACGACCCGGAGATCGTCAAGGCCTGCGACTGGGTCGTCGACATCGGACCGGGAGCCGGCCGCGACGGTGGTCACCTCCTCATCTCCGCACCACCGGCCGAAGCGGCCCACCACGAGACCTCACCGACCGCGGCCTACCTCTCCGGCCGCAAACAACGCGTCGAACGCAAGACCCGAGACGCCGATCCAGCCCGTTGGCTCACCGTCCGCGACATCAGCAACCACAACGTCGACGTCGCGGAAGTACGGGCGCCCCAGGGCAGACTCACCTGCCTGACAGGCCCGAGCGGCAGCGGCAAGAGCAGCCTGCTGCACGCGTTCGCCTCCGCCGTCGAAGCCGACGACACAGCACCCGTCGGCTGGGTGGCCGTCGTCGACCAGGACCCCATCGGCCGCACCCCGAGGTCGAACCCCGCCACCTACAGCAAGGCCTTCGACGCGATCCGCACCCTGTTCGCCTCCACAGACCACGCCCGCAAAGCCGAGCTGAATGCTTCCACGTTCTCCTTCAACACCGCCGGTGGCCGCTGCGTGGACTGCTCCGGCCACGGCCGCAAACTCGTCGACATGCACTTCCTGCCAGACGTATGGGTCACCTGCACCACCTGCGCGGGCCGCCGCTTCACCCAGCAGGTCCTGGACGTCGAGTACCAAGGCCTCTCCATCGACGCGGTACTCGACCTGACCGTCGACGAAGCCGCGGAGTTCTTCACCGACCCCGACTCCCTGGTCGCCACACTCCACGCCCTGCGCCAGGTGGGCCTCGGCTACGTCACCCTCGGCCAGAGCGCGACCGACCTCTCCGGCGGCGAAGCACAGCGCCTCAAACTAGCTACCACGATCCAACGAGGCAACCGGGGCCGCAAACGCGGCCTGGTCGTCCTGGACGAGCCGGTGACGGGCCTGCACCCCGCCGACGTCCAGCGCCTCGTCGAAGCCCTCGACGTCCTCATCGACGCCGGCAACACCGTGGTTGTGGCGGAGCACGACCTCCACGTCGCTGCACGCGCCGATTGGATCATCGACCTGGGCCCGGGAGCCGGCCCTGCCGGTGGCCGAGTGGTCGCCACCGGCACACCAGCAGATCTGGTCACTGCCGACACCAAGACAGCACGCTACCTCCAGCACGTCCTGAGCTGAGCAGCGTTGTGTGTACCGGAAACCGCATCCGTGCAGAGCTACGGCTCACCCTCACCTACAACCTCGGCCAAAACAAAATCAGCGTCGAGGCCAAGCCCGACGCTGATTACTGTGGAGTAACTCTACGTGTCCGAGGGGGGATCGATACCACAACCCCACCATCGCGATGCGTCGGCGATGACATAACAATTGAATGTCGATGATAACAGCCTGGTAACAGCGAGCTTTGCCGAGTGATGCGACACGACACCGCCCTTGCAAAGCCGCGGCCAGAGTACCGGAGTAGCTACTGGACCGTGGCCGACTGTTCCACGGTGCTCTCGGTCGTCATCTGGCGTCTCTCCCTTGATCGGTCGATCAGCCGTAATTTGTACAGTCCTTCCGTCTCCCAGCGGGTACCGCACGCTAACGGAGTCCGACAGTAGCGGCGGACAGCCTGATCAGATTCACTGGACGACTACGCAGCTGACTACAGTGTGTTACCACGATGAGGAGCGGAGCGCCCGGATCGCGGCAGATCCGGATACTCACTGAGCTTGAGCGCGCCCAGTGTTGCACGGTCACGTGTTCCTGTCGGGCAGCGTGGAGGTTCGCTCCGACGAGCGCGTTCTGGCTGTCGGAGTTGCGGCGATCCAAGGTCCGCGGCTATCTCCCCGTCATCAGGGTCGTGCAGCCGAGCGGCGTCGACCCTAGCCGCGCGAGCGCACCGGCGGACCGAGACCGGTGTTGCTAACGCCGTGTGCGGGGTCTCCGTAAACCGGGAACACTGACGCGACCGGGCCGCGGCGACCATGCACGTCGTACACATGTGCGATGTGCGGCTTTTGAGATTTCGACCTAGCCTGCGTGGTGACCGCCGCCGCGCCATTGGCCGTGGATTCGCGGCGGCGGTCCATCGCCCCATTCCAGGTATTCGAGAGGGAGCAACGTGACAATCCTAGTAACCGGCGCGACCGGAAACGTGGGTCGCCAGGTGGTGGCCCGGCTGATCGGGGCCGGACGAACGGTGCGGGCGATGACCCGCCAGCCGCAAACAGACCGGCTGCCGGACGGGGCCGAGGTGGTCCAGGGAGACTTCGAACGTCCCGGGACCTGGCGAACGGCGCTGGACGGAGTGCGGTCCGTGTACCTGTTCCCGTTCGTGTACGCCGGGACCGACCCTGGGTTCGTCGGTGAGGCGGTCAAGGCCGGCGTCACCCGATTCGTCGTGCACTCCGCGGCGGCGGCCGGGTTCGCACCCGGAACCGGTGGCGACGGCGCTCTCGGGCGGCATCTGACCGATGAGCGGGAAGCACACCGCGGGCTGGAACTGCTGGTGGATGCCTCCGGTGCCGAGTGGACCCATGTGCGGCCGGGGCTGTTGGCGGCCAACGCGCTGCGGTGGGCCGACCGGATCCGGACCGAGCGGGTGGTGCGGGAGCCGTACGCGTCGGCCGGCTACCCGGTGGTCCACGAGGCCGACGTCGCCGACGTGGCGGTCGCGGCGCTGCTGACCGACGACCATGTCGGTGCCGCGTACACCGTCACCGGCCCGGTGAAGGTCTCGCAGGCGGAGCAGGTCGCCGCGATCAGTGCCGCCATCGGCGTACAGGTGCGGTTCGAGGAGCTCGATCCGGCCGAGGCGCGCACGCTGTGGCTACGCGACGGCTTCGACGAGGAGACCGCCGACTGGATGATCGCGCTGCTCGCCGACGCGGTCGACGGGACGGGGGCACTGCCGCCGACCGACACCTACCAGCGGGTGACAGGGCGACCACCGCGCACGTTCGCCCAGTGGGCAAACGATCACGCCACCGACTTCCGGCCCGAGGCGACGCGATGACGATTCTGGTCACGGGCGCCACCGGCATGGTGGGTCGACACGTCGTCGCCGAACTGGTGAAGACCGGGCGTCGGGTCCGCGCACTCACGCGGACGCCGTCGGCGGCGAGCCTTCCCGACGGGGTGGAGGTCGTCGGCGGCGACCTGACGGAGCCGCCGTCCCTGGAGCCGTCGCTGAACGGCGTTGAGAGGATGTATCTGTTCCCGGTCGGACGGACAGCGCGCGACGTGGTCGCCGCCGGGCAGCGGGCCGGTGTGCGACGGATCGTCGTGCTGTCCGGGGCGCTGGCCGACACCGACGACAGCGAGGACGGATACCTGGCGGTCGAACGTGCGGTCGAGGACTCTGGTCTGGAATGGACGCACGTCCGTCCCGGGGAGTTCGCCGCGAACTGGCTGGACTGGGCCCCGTCCATCAAGGAAGGTCGGGTGGTCCGCCGCCCGTACGGGGCTGCGGTGACCCAACCCACCCACGAGGCGGACATCGCCGCGGTCGCCGCGACGGTTCTCGTCGAGGACGGCCACGCCGGCCGGACCTACACCCTTGCCGGCCCTGAGGCGCTCACCACGGTCGAGCAGGTGCACGCGATCGGCACGGCGATCGGTGCCACGGTGCGGTTCGAGGAGCTCGATCCGGCCGAGGCCCGGGCCGAGTGGATCGGCAACGGCTACCCGGAGACGTTCGTCGACTGGATCTTCCCCATGTGGGCGGAGTCCGCGCGTGACCCCGCCCCGACGAACCAGGAGTGGGCAGGCATCGTCCCGCGCCTGACCGGCCGACCCGCGCGGACATTCGCCCAATGGGCCACCGACCACGCAGCCGAATTCCGCTAATCCGGCCATCATGGGGGCCTGGTGGCCCGGGCGGGCCACCAGGCCTCAACACGACCGTCAACCCAGCACGATCTAACTATCCCGGTCGGGGCAACACGACCGCCAACCAGGATCCGCTCATCGGCCATGGCCGAGCGCCTCGCGGCAACAGTGCGTACGGCTGGCCCGGCTGCGCCGGAGAGCCCCGGCAGCGGCTGCACTCGGCCCTGGGCTACCGCACCCTGGCCACAGCTCAGGTAGGGGTAGCGGGTGCGTTTGATCGTGGGTGACGGGCGTCTGCCGGTGACGTGTGCTGGCGAACTTCTCGACGACGCCGTTGGCGTTGAGGCACGCGCAGTACCTGTGGCTCTCCCGGGGCCTGGTGACTGGCCGGGTGGTCGAGCAGCCTGCCGCGACCGTCGCCCGCTACCTCGGCTGCGGTCTCACCTGAGCCCGTGCGCGATAGTGTCGGCGTGTGGAACGCGGCGAGCTCTGGTGGGCCCAGTTCGACGACAAGCGGCCCGTCGTGCTGCTGTCGGGTGGTGCGGGGCCGGAGTTCCGGGCGGTGCAGATCGTTGCCCCGGCCACGCCGGTCGGGAAGCAGGGGTTCCTGCTGATGTCCGGTGAGCAGGCGGTCGACGCGGATGAGCGGCGCCGCGTCGTCGAGGCGGCCGGGCCGGACGTGCGGGCGATCGGCGTCGAAGTCTTCTTCGGGGCGCAGGAGGGTCTCGCCGAGGAAGGTGTCGTGCGGGTGGCGCTGCCCATGGATGGGAAGATTTTCTGCACTTGGGTGCTGTCCCTCGGCGGGGAGTACCTGATCGAGCGGATCGGGGTCCTCTCTCCGGCGAAGCGGCGCGAGCTCGACGTCGCGATGGAGCTGTCCGGCGCCGAGTGACGGCGGCCCGGCTCACCGGGCCAGTGCGTCCCGTGCGGCGAGCATCGCGCCGTGCGGGAGGACCGGTCGCCGAGCGGGCGGGTAGTACCGGCGCGGAAGGCTGACCCGGCCAGGCCAGTAAGGACAGCGGACGGGTGACCTCGTCGATATGTCCAGGGACCAGGGGCCGCGCAGCCTTTCGATCGCCGTGACGGCCCACGGCGTACGGCCGGGGAAGTCAAACCGCAGCTGGTAGACGTGCGGGTCATGGTCAAGTGCCCGCTCATCGGCAGACCCGCGCCGCGCTCCGCGAGCAGTCACGTAACCCTGCGTAACGCGCGGATCGCGGCAGAACAGCACTCCTGATCATGGCGTTCGGCCGTTGGCTGCAACGGAGGTTCTCAACTCCAGGAGGGATTGCGGCTCGGCAGCCACGGCCCAAACAGCGACTCGTACTCCTCACCAGTCTCGACGGTGAGGAGAAAATCAGGTGCGGTCCCCGCCACCGCATCATACAAGCGGGCCAGCAGCAGCGGGACAGTCGCCAGGTCCAACGACAGTGCTGTCGCGAGTTGGACTCGCTTAGCTCCAACCTCCGGCTGGTCTCTGAGCTCGTCGCGCTGCAGGTGCTCCGCAGCCGCCTGCATGGTCACCAGATCCCCGCTGGCGGAAAACTTCAGGCAGTCCCACCAGGACGGTAGCCCGATCATGACCTCCAAGGCTTCGGCAAGGCTATGGCCGATAAGGCCGGCCTGCCCTTCGGAGCTGGCATACAAGACCGGACGGATCGAGCGGCGTTCACCGCAGAGGAAGAATGTGCCGCCAGTGAAGTCACCTGCTGCGCCTTCCAGGGCCTGCCCGGACGACAGTCGGACAGTCTCCCCGTGATCACCGCGCGTGAGGTCAAACTCGCAGACCTCCCACAGCAGCTCGGCGAGATTCAGGTCATGGCGAACCAATTCCAGGAGCTCGTCATCGCTCTTCACGCGGCGGACGATAACAGTCAGCCTGGTCCGTTAATCCCGTCGGACTGCCCCCTCGACATCCGCTCATCGGCTAGAAGCGGACACCGCATCGATGTCGTAGAGGCGCCAGTAGCAGACCACCGTGGTCTCGATCGAGCCGCGTGGGTCGGCATGGTCAGGTTGACTGCGCGGCGACGTCTCACCCCTGAGACACCTCGAAGTCTCTGGAGAACCGTCCCGCTTCGGCTCGTGCACCAGGCCCGGGCCCTCGGGCATGATGTCGACCGGCGCCGCGAGCATCGGCACGACTGGCTGACGCAACACCCGTCCCCGGCCCGGCGCTCGGCCATACGTGCCTTGACGTCACCCCAGCCCCCGTCACACCGACCGCCGGTGCCGCTCATGTCCGCACCCCCACACCCATCGTGGGACAGATGTGGGCTGTCTCGGGCGGAGATCCGCGACAACGCGTGTGCCAGCGAGGCTCGCAACACCCTCGACGCTGGTCGGGCAGGGAAGAAGAACGCGATCACCCCCCGACGACGTGTAGTCCTTCTACGGCCCGCCCCTGCGTCCGCGCTGCTGGTGATACGAGGGCTAGCAGATCCGGCCATGATCAGGGGATCATCCACAAGCATCGGAGATATCCACAACGCAGGGCCCGGCGCTGGCGAGCGGTCGGGCCTGCGGCGAACCTGAACAGGTCGACGAGGTCACCGCTCGGCTGCTGGCCACGGCCACGCGCAGGTGGAGCAGCCTTGGCCGCAGGCCACCGACAAGCTGGTCCCCGCAGCGATACGCCAGTTGCGGGGACCGGTCCGCGCAAGGATAAGCCCGGTCAGGCGCCGCACTGTCGACCTCGCGAGGTATTAGTGGTAGCGGGGGCATCCCGGTGTCACTTCAGTGACCGATCCCCCACCAGTCGTGCAAGGAGAAGGGTTGTTTCTCTTGGTGGAGGCGGATGACTTCGGCGGTGTAGGGCATGGTCGGGTTGGGTAGCTGGTCTGGTGGGAACCAGGCGAGTTGGGAGCATTTGTCGGGCTCGACGTTGCGGGGTTCGCTGGTCCAGTCGGTGGCGAGGAAGCCGAACCCGATTCGGGAGTCGTGGTGTGGGGGGCGGTGGTGTGTGACTCCGATGAATGTGAGCTGGTCGTGGGTGACCGTTACTCCGGTTTCTTCATGCAGCTCTCGGATGGCGGCGGTGATTACGTCTTCGTCGGCGTCAACTTTGCCTCCGGGGACAGCCCAGGAGCCGGCGAGGTAGATGGAGCCGGCGCGTTTGGTGAGTAGGATCCGTCCGTCGGGTCGTTGAAGGAGTATGAGGACGTCGACGGGAAAGCGGTGGGGTTCGGTCATCTCTGCACTCCAGTCATGGTCGGGTCCGGTTGTGGGGAAACCTGGTCAAGGCTTGTGCGAATTCGGGCGCCTGTCGCGGCCAGGTCCGCGACCTCTGGCGGTGTCAGGGCGGGGCCGGGGGTAGTGATCGTGGTGATCTGGTTGGCAGTGCGGAAGCCGAGCATCGCAACGGCGGTCGGGGCTGTTGTCAGTGCGAAGCGTATGGCTACGTTGGCCAGTGCGGCGGGTGTGTGACCGTAGCGGTCCCGGACCGGCTGTAGACCGTCCCAGATCAGACGTCGGCCCAGGGGGCTAAACCAGTTGTGCTGTCGGCGGTGGTCACCCGGGCCGAACAGCGATGCTGTCGCTGGGAGTCCGGGGTGGCGGATAAGAAGACCCTGTCCGAGGACCTGCTTGATGAGCAGGTCCATTCCGCGTTGTCGCGCCAGGTCGATCACGGTGGTCTCGTCGGTCCGGTAGGCAGGGCTGAGCAGGTTGTGACGGACAGCGATCAGATCTGGTTGGCAGCGGTCGAGCAGGTGCAGGAATCGTCGTGCTTGTTTCCCGCGGGGATTGCTCTCGTCCGCCCACTGCGTGGCGAATTCATGGGGAGCACGAATCGCGATAGCGCGGATCAGACCCTCGCGTTTGAACTCGTGCATTTGTACGATCGCCTCGGCAAGGTATTGGTCATTTGAGCCGAAGTCTGTGCTGTGAAAGGCGTAGATGTCGACGTAGTCGGTGCCCAGTCGGGTCAGTGACCGTCGTAGGTGCCTCTTCATCTGAAACGCCTGGTAAGGGTGTCCACTGCGCCGGTCGTAGCCGGTCTTGGTGCTCACGATCACCTGGTCGCGGGGTACCTCGGCAAGCAGGTAGCCGAGACGTTCCTCGCCTCGGCCGTGGCCGTATACGTCGGCGGTATCGAACAGTCGCAGACCCCTTTCCCAGGCGGCGCGTAGCGCGTCCAATGCCATGATGTCGTGGGTGGGTGCCCAGCCGACATCCGCGCCATCGTTGACGCAGGGACCGGCGAGGGGCCAGCAGCCGGCGGCCAGTGCCGGGGAGGTCCGGCCGAGCCGAGTGAGTTGTCGCGGCGGCAGCTCGGGCGCGGTCACGTGCCGCATGGGTCTGCCGTGTTGATCAGCGCCCAGCCGGTCGGGGTGGTCCAGTGAGTGTGGGCAGTGGTGAGGATGTCCGCTCGGTCGGCAGGAAGCACGGCGAGGACCGTGGCGATGGTCGGTGCCATGGCCGCCTGTACCTCGCCAAGCCCTCGGTTCAGCAGGTCAACCAACGCGGGGTTGAGAGCTTCCGGGGCGGGGGTGTGGAGTGGGTGCCGGTCGATGAGGTCGAGCATACGGCCGAGCAGTGTCGCTGCGGCGTTCTTGAGGACCACCCGCGCGGCGCGGACCTGGCGTCGCGCCTGGCCGTCGAGGATTTTCTCCAGGCTTTTGAGGGTGTAGTCGAACGCGAAGTTCCGGTCGATCCATAGCTGCGCGTGGTGCGAGGCGCTGCCGATGCGCCAGTCGGCGTAGTCGGCGTCAACGCGGCCCATCGACGGGCGGACCGTGCGGGTCAGGCCAGCCTGTTCAGCGCGACGGGTATACGCAGCTCCGATCAGGCACTCCATGGACACGAGCATGTAGGAGATGCCGTTGCGCAGCGGCCGACCGGTGGTATGCGCGGCGACAAACGTCTCATCGCGGACCCCATCCACGATGGTCTCGACCGGAAGGTGGGGCAGCGGCCGTAGGAGGAGGTCGGTGCGGGCCTGGAACGCGTGGCTCTCGGCCAATTCGTCGCGGGTCATGAGCGGGTCGAAGGTGATATAGGTGAACCGGGTTGGTACCCCCAGTGCGGTCAGGGTCCGGATAGCCAGAGCGTTCTGCTCGGCTGTGGTCTCCTTGTTGAATCGCTCAAGGATCGACGTGACCCCGGACTCAACCCCGAACAGCATGCGACGTAGTCCCCGCTGCAGCAGTCCGTGCCACATGTGGGCGCGGTCGAGGTGCCACTGTCGGTCGCGGTGCGGGTCCACTACCTGGTCAACCCGGCATGACGACTCCCAGCGAAAGCCCGCCGAATGAACAGTGTCGGCGACGGCCAAGGCCCGGGGCGCGGCATCCGGGTCGCCGCCGATGAACTCTTCGTCTACCAGGTACAGCGTGCGCGAGGTTTCGGGATGGCGGTCAAACACCTTCGACATCGCTGCCAGGACCGCCGGCATTCCGTCGGCGCGTGCCCCGGACCACGTGCCCTTATGTCCGCGTGGGCAGAACGAGCAGTAGTTGGTGCATCCTCGCGACGTTTCAAGTTGCGCGACGCCGCGGTGGGTGAAGGTGGCATCGAGCAGGTCCAGCTCCGGCAAGTTGTCTGTCTGTGCGCGGTTGGCGATCGTCCGGGTCCGGCGGTACCGGCCCACCTGCAGTAGACCCTTCTGTGCACGGCTGTTGCCGGAGTAGCCGATGCCTCGAATGTCGGGCAGTGAGAGGTCGCCGTGCCAGTAGCTGATCGCGTCCTGGATCGTCGGCTCGCCGGCCCCACGGGCTATGAGTAGCTGCGGGTATCGGTCCAGCAGTAGGCGCTCGTTGCGCGCGGTGAGGCTGCCGCCGGCAAGCACCAGCGGGGCTACGGCCATGCCGTACACCTGATCCAGCAGCCGGAGCATCAGGTCGTGCTGTCCAAACGTCGCGGACACTCCGAGGATGTCGGGGGGATTCTCATCAATAGCGGCGATGAGGTCGTCGAGGGTGGCCCCCAACTGCATATCCAACAGGTCCACCTGGCCGGTCAGGGTGCTTCGCGCTGCTCGTGCAAGATCAGAGATAGCCAACGGAAACCGTGGCAATGGGAAAATCTCCGGCCGGTACAGAGCTGTCAGCAGGACACGCGGGCGGAGTAGACGCTGCATTCCCTGTTCATCGATAGTCGCTGGCGACAGCCACGAGTTCGGTGTTTCTAGCATGAGGTGATCCGCTGTCCAATCGGGCCAACGCCGAGTGGCGTGCGCCTCGCCAGACAGGTCCACAGCCATCCATCGCTCCCCGTGCCCGTGTTCGATGAGCAGGAGTCGGTGCTCGATCGTGCCAGTGACTACAACTCGCCCCGGCAGTAGGTCCTCCAGCGCGCGGCGTATCACGTGTGGTTGTTCCAGCGGCAGTCGTAGTAGTTCGTTCGAGGAAACAGCTTTATCTGTGCAGCGTTCGACGGTATCAATAAGGCGGTCATGCGGAGTTACATCCTGAGCGTTGAGAGTTTGATTAGACATCTCCGGAGCGCCTTTCTCAGTCGATTGATTGGTTCAGCAGTGGCAAGTCAGCACACCTCAGTGGCCTCCTTGGTGATCGCGTTAACCTGCGATGGAACGCCACATTGACCTCGTATCAGTGGAGTTTTCTCGCGGCCTCGGCGGCGAATCTCCGACCCTGCTGGCAAATAGCCTGGTCGAACCTGGCTCCAGCGTCATAGATCTCTCCGGGTGTGCCCGCTAATGGGAGTTAGCGGTGCAGGACCACGGTTTGGCCGAGGCACTCGCCGGCCAGGGTGCAGCCCGGGGCGCCCGGTCAGTGCCGCCGTCCGTTGCGGATCGAGCGGCCCTCACCCATGGCCAGACATCGTCGGCCGAGTCCCGTCGTGCCTGATGAACAGTTGTCGCCGCCGCAACGCATCACCCGACGCGTCAAGCTCGTAGCCCTCCACCCACACCCACCCGGGATAGGTAGGCCGATCAAGAACCCGAATCACCCGAACCACAACGAGGCGAACGAACTGCAGGGAACAAGTTCGATCCAGGCGAACGGATTCTCCGGCCCTCAACCCACAGCCCCGGGCGACCTGGCCATCACCGCACCATCCCGATCACAACCCCAACAACAACGATCATCACAACGAGCGCCGCGACCAGCTTCTGCCTGGTTGTCGGCGGATCCGGCTCCCTCGGCACCACTGGAACCCCATCACCATCCGGCAGCGGAGGCGATCCGTGTGGATCACGGTTGCCGTGTAGCGGGCGCCTGCTCCCGTCGACCATCACAGCCTCCTCAGCCCGTCCAGCACGGACTGAAGAACGTCCAAGCCAGGATGGGAGGTGTAGTACACGCGTGCCCGGCCCACAGCACGACCAGTCGAAAGCAACCGCTCAGAATCCAGCTCTGACGCGGTAATCCGAGTGCTGGCTGAATTGGACGACGTGGCCAGGAAAGTTCCGCTACCTCGCTGGGACAGGCAGTCTTTGTGTTCATTCGTGACTGTCGGCATGGCGAGCCTCCCGGTAAATAGGTGTTGATTGACCGTAGTGAGCGAAGGTGTCAATGCGCGCCGATTATCCTTGTTGTAGCAGTGGTGGGCTACCAAATATGTCCTTGTCTCAACCGATCTGGACGACGTGCGCGGCTTGGGCGACCACGTGGTGTTGCTCATGCGCTAAACCCGTTCGCCGCCCACCGAAGTAGTACTAAGTGCTCGTCGGTAGAGACTGCTACCTCGAGTAGATAGGTCGTCGGACCGAGCTGGGAGCCGGCTGAAGCTGTTAGCCCTTACCGCATGGCTAACAGCATGTGGTCAGCGCGCGTCGCATTTCGACTGCATGCCACTAGCTGTGGAGGAGTTTCGGTCGCGTATCTGTCGCGTCTATGTGTCGCATGACGTTGGGACGCGGCCAGCAGCAGCCGATCCACGATCCCGGCGCTACGATGTGGACGCCGGGCGTAGCCAACCGGACAGGGATGGGTGACGTGGCCAAGGCATCGACTCTGCTAAAGGCGCTGCTTCGTGAGCGTCACTGGCAGAAGTACTCGACGTTCTGTAAGGAGTGGGATCGGGTTGCCGAGCGGGTTGACCCTGATCTTGTGGGTGGCTACCCAAGCCGGTCCCAACTTGCCCGGTGGCTAGCATGCGACCTGAAGGGTCTGCCGCACCCGGATTCGTGTCGCATCCTTGAAGGTCTTTTCCCAGGGCTGACCACCACGCAACTGTTTACCGTTGGCGCGGACGCGCCGGCCACGCTCGCGCACCCTGCGGGGGCGCTGCCGATCGCTGAGATCGCGCTGGGCCTGTCGACAACCTCCGGCCACGGCGTCGTACCGTCGGAGGAGGTACACGTCGACAAGGCGTGCCTGTCCGGGGACGGCGCGCTAAGCGAGGAGATTGCGATGTCTGCCGAAGAGTCCGCACGCTTCGTGCGGCGAGCGCGAGGAGCTGTAGACCAAGACGTCCTTGACCAGCTCGGCGCTGACGTCAGCCAGATGGCGCATGACTACCTGATGCGCCCACCGTTTGCGATGTTTCGGCCCTTGTCCCGACTGCGAGCAGAGGTCTTCGAGTTACTCGATGACCGCCAACGCCCGGCCGTGCTACCCAGCCTGTACCAGGTCGCCGGCCAGCTCTGTGCGCTTCTGGCCCACACCTGCGCGGACCTTGGCCAAGCGTATGCCGCCGACACCCATACACGTACGGCCTGGCTCTGTGCAGATCTCGCGGAGGACGACGCCCTACGTGTCTACGTTCGCTGGGTGCAATCAAACGTCGCCTACTGGAACGGCGACTACGGCAGAGCCGCCGAGTTGGCCCACAGCGGCCAGCGGTATGCCACTGCCGGCACGAGCCTGCTAAGGCTCGCGAGTCAGGAAGCGCGGGCGCACGCGGCAGCCGCCGATCACCGGGAGGCCGATCGTGCCCTGGCGACGGCCCAGGCGGCTCGGTCACATGTAGGTCCAGATGGGGACGGGCCAGGAGGGGTGTTCCACTTCAATCTCGGCAAGGCCGCATACTACGCAAGCGAGGTCAGGTTAGCCCTCGGTGGCAAGACAAACTTCGAGCGAGCGGCGTCCGAGGCTACACATGCCCTGGAGTTGTTCGCGGCGCAGCCGGACCTCGAGCAATGCCCCGAGTTCTTCGCTGCGGCACAGGTTGACCTGGTGGCGGCGCACCTCGCGTTGAACGACCTCGACGGCGCTCAAGAGCATCTGCAACCGATATTCTCCTTACCGACGGAGAGCCGGACGCTGCCGGTGATTAAGCGCATGAAGGCGACAGACCGAACGCTGACCAGTCAGACCTTCGCCAAGTCGGCGCTCGCTGCCGAACTACGGGAGCGCATTCATCTCTTTTGCGCGTACACCGCTTCACGTGAATTGCCTGCTTCGCCGGACTGACATCAATCCCTCACCTTGGAGGCATGACAGCGTGGCCGTTCAAGTAGCCGTTTGTGGACCCCGATACTGCACAGACGACGATGTCGAGAACGCTCGGCGCGTCGGCGAACTCTTGGCCGACAGGGGAGCAACGATCATCTGCGGCGGAGGCGTAGGCGTCATGGCAGCCTGTGCAGCCGGTGCACGCACCAAGAACGGCGTTGTCATCGGCATCCGCCCCAACGACAGCAAGGACGGTGCCTGCCCAGACCTGTCTGCCACGATCGTTACGAACATGGGTGAAGCCCGCAACGCCATCATCGTGTGGAGCGCTGACGCCGTGATCAGTGTTGGTGGTTCCTGGGGCACCCTCAGCGAGGTCGCTCTCGCCATGCGCCGGGGACACGTGCCGGTCGTGGCACTCGGCGGATGGCGGGTCGTAAAGGCCGACGGTGAACTCGTGCCCGGCCTCCGGTATGTAGACACGGCAGAGGATGCCGTCGCGGAGGCCCTCCACGCTGCATGTTCTACATGAGATAGCCGAGTGCAGCGTGCAGCCAACCAGCGAGTTTCTCGCCGGTGCCGGATCGGCTGGGTGGAGCAGCCGCACACCCTACCGGCCTACCACCGCCGCGGACTCGCCGCCGCCGGCCTCGCGGCGCTGCGCATGGAGCACCCCGGTTACGCCTGGCACACGCTCGGCGGACACATCGACGGGTCACCGGCGTTCTGGGACACCATCGGTGTCAACGTCCCGGGAGGCTACCGGCCGCGCAGGGTGTGCGAGCACGTCACCGCCGACGGCTGACCGGTCCGGACGTCAGAACGGCGCCGGGCCGGGCGTTCAGTCAGCGACCAGCGTGGGCGGCTCCTAGCCGACGTCGACCAGCTCCTCTGCCAGGTCCCGTTGCAGCAGCTCGGGCCGACCGTTGACGTGTGTGCAGCCGAGCCGTTCGCAGGTGAACCCACCACCGGGTAGCCGACGGTGGTGCCGGTCGTAAGGGCGGCCGGCGATGGGGCTGTCGAGGGCGGTCACGAGGTGCGTCTCCTTCTCACGTGGCGAACGGCGTCAGGTGATGCGCCAACCTGCGTTCCAGCACGGGAATTCGGGTGTCAGTAGGGGCCGTGTCACCAGATCCAAACGGACGGCTTTAGGTCCGCGTGGTTGTCCAGGTCCAGGCGCAGCCGTACGTCGTCGCCGCCGAGGAGGATGTGCTGCGGAAGACGCCGCTGGTGGTGGGGTGGCGGGCACTTGGCCGGTGGACGCCTGCGCTTTGTCTCTTGTAGTACGACACGCCGTATCGACTCGTGTGCGGTGTGACTCCGTCTCCGCTAACCTGCCACAGGCAGATCGCCAGCAGCAGACTGGATGTTGCATCCTGCATGTGCGTTAGGAGTTGATGGTGAGTTCGGGTCGTGAGGTGAGGGCGGACCGAGTGTCCGACTCGACGGTGTCGTTCATACGGTCGCCGCTGGAGACCACATTGGCGGGGGGTTCCTGGCTTCCGGTGTCGACATCCTGGCGGGACACGGCCAGCCGGGCGGGTGCGTGCGCTACGGCGTTGGTGGCTGGAGCGATGGTTGCGGATACCAGCATGGCAGCGCTGATGGGTGCGCTGCTGGTCGTGTTGGCCTCTCCCCTGCATCGCGGGCCGGTGGGGTATGTGTTCATTTCCGGACAGGGGTGTCCCGGGCAGGCCGACCAGTGGCGCGGCGCGGGTTCGGCGTCTACGGATGACACGGTACGGGTGCCAGCACCCCGTCACGCCTCACGCGCTGATCGAGAGGGCTAGTGACCGCCGTGGCGGTTGAGGATCTTGCGTCCGGGTTCACTGGCTCCTGGGACGGCCTGGTCGGACAGCTCACGAAACGCTGTCTTGTACCGGGTGACGATGTCAGGGTCTTCGATGAGGGCCACGTCGTCGGGCTGGTTGTCGAGGTAGACGACGTCGGGATCAAGGTCGGAGTGGAATTCGTGGTACGAGAACGGGCCGACGAATCCGGGTTCGGCCGCGCTGTCCTGCCGGAGGATTACTAGGTCGAGTCGCGGCAGGAGGTGGAGGATCTTGTCGATTTGGTGCCGCATCACGTCGGGGTCATGGACTGGCTTGAGGGCGCGTTCGTCCAACACGAACCGCACTGAGTGGTGTCGGTCGTTGCTGAACACGCGGTCTTGTCGGGCCATACGCAGCCGTACCCGCGCCTCAACGGCCTGGCTGTCGCGGTTGTGTGGGCCAGCTGTGGCCACCAGCCGCGCGTAGTCCTGGGTCTGCAGCAATCCGGGAATCAGGAAGGGGTGGTACTGGCTGATTCGTGAGGCATCGTCCTCATAGCCCAAGAAGTCCATATAGGAGGTAGACACGTACTCGCGGTACTGTCCGGCCCAGTGTCGTCGACGCGCCGAGCGCGCCATGTCCACAAGACGGTCGACCTCATCGGGATCAGCGACTCCGTAGAACGCCAGCAGCGCGCGGAGGTCGTTGACGGAGATGCTCACCATGCCACTCTCGATCCGCATGACCTTGGACAGCGACCAGTCCATCTCAGCCCGGATGTCCTCGAGGGCGTGATCACCGGCGAGTCGCAGCTGCCGTAGGGCCATACGCAGACGCCTACGGCTCGTAATCGGTCCTGGCCTACTCGTCATCAGATCCACTCCTTCCTGCGGATAATCGCTACAGGCAGAGTGAACGAGATAACTCGCCACTGGCAGTGTGCTTCCGCCCGCTGGATCGCAGCTGGTCGCAATAAGCTAGCAGACCACCTCAGTCGCCCCTCGCCAGGGTGGAAAAGGGCGCCATTCATAGCTGAAACCGCCACTGCCCTGCTAGCCTGCTTGCATAGCGCAACGACACCCAAGACGGAACGTGAGGACGATTGGGTAGATCTCACGATTCGCCACACACCGCCAAGCATTACCCGTCGCGCCACGACACCAGCCGCAACAACAACACCACCCATGACGAATTCAACAATCGTTTGGAGAAAAGAATGGAAGCAAACACGCACACACAATCCTTGTGGACACGCCGTAGCTCCAGATGCGACCACGCTCAATGCGTCACCGTGTCTCGCTACCAGAACAGCGTCGCCGTTTTCGACTCCATCGCACCCGAAACCGCGCTGTCCTTTCCCGACGATTCATGGCGAGCGTTCCTCCTCACCTTCAGCGAACGACACCCCGCGACCCACGCCTGACATCCAGCCCTCGCGCAACCACCCCACTCGTCACCGGTCACCAGCCACACCCCCGTAACTGTCAGCCATGCGACAGCCAGGGCGGGCGTCAACGACGGCACCCCCACCGCGGCCCACTCGAAGCAAGCCCAGCCGGGCACATCAACCTCAGGAGAAGCAGCACCCGCCCGCAACCCTCTAGCTGCTAGACCTTACGGAACATCGCCCCAGACACGCCTGCGCGACACGGTGCAACCCATATAGCACGTACCGTCACTGCCATCTCAATGCTCACTGACCCGCAGCACCGAAGAGCCCCCAACCCAACCATGAATATGCGTGTGGCACCTCCAGGTGGACTCGACCTCACCTCGCCACCCGATAGACATCCATCGCTCCATTTAAGAGTGGACTCAATGCTCTCCGCCATCGCCCCCGCCAGGCCCGCTCATGGCACCCGCCCTCGCCAGGGACTGGCATGCCGCTGACCTCTGCCTCGCACATCCCCAGGGCGCGAAACCGGCCCGGCGGCCATTGAAACCTCAGTCGCCAAGCCTCGTCCTGGAAACCGCTATGCGACATGCCGTCGTCGGTAACGCCGTAGCATTCGGCACCGGCAGTGCGAGGTCCAGTCGTTCATGGCTTCTAAAGGCACTCGACTACCTCCGGACCTGATCAAACCCCCTCTGGGGATAGCAACCCGGCCCGGTGGGACCGGCCCTATACCCCGCCAGGTACCCGCACCTCTGGCGCATGCACCATGCCGCGCGCAGCCCCCTATTGGCCGACGGCCAGGACCGGACGCGGCTTCAGTCAGCCTCGCATGATCTGGTAGTCGAACGCTATAGAGACCGCCCCACAATTTGAGGCGCTCTGGGTAGCCAGGACCACCTCTTGAAGTCAGGCCATTCGCATATCGGCTGGAGAGCACGCCAGTCCGCGTCGTCGGTATTGCGGCAGGGGTAGCGTAGCGATCATGCTCAGCACCCGTTCATCGATGTGGCGGGAGCGCCGCCGGTGATCGAGCCGAGCCACAGCAGGTCCCGTGCGCGGGTCATCGCGACGAATAGTTGCCGGCGGGCAAGAGCGAGCCGGTCCACATCGGCAGACCCGCCCAGTTGCGCGGCTTTGAGCCCTCGATCATGGCAGGGCAGGTATACGTACTTGAATTCAAGGCCCTTGGCTCGTAGATACGTGCCGACTTTCAACACCTGGCCTGGGCGGCCGTCGTAGTCATCGAGGTTCAGCACCGGTAGCCCTTGAGCTCTGAGCATCTGGAGATAGTGGTCGACGTCGCGTTTGGTGGCGCACAGCACGGCCGCGTCCGCCAACGCGTCGTCGGACTGCGCAGCGAGATCGTTAAGTGCCTTGCGGAGCGCTGCGTCGTGCATGGGGCGTGAGTCTGAGGGTGAGTGGACGACCCGGCCATCGTGGTAAGTCATCTCGATGGCCGGTGGGGCGGTGATCGTCATGCCGTCGATGTCGTCGAACGGTTCACCGTCGAGAACGTTCAGCGCGGCCTGCATGATGGGCGCGGCGTTGCGGTAGTTAACGTGGAGGACCTCGGCGCGGCCGCCTCGGATATTGATGCCGGCGTCGGCGAGGCGGAAGCCGCCGGGGTAGACCGCTTGTTGGGCGTCGCCGATGAGCAGCAGACCGTTCGGGCTGTCGCCGGAGATGGCGTGCAGGATCCGGACCCCGGTGAGGGTGAGGTCCTGCACCTCGTCGGCGATGACCGTGGTGTATCCGCCGTCGGTGGGGTGGCGGCGCAGTTCCGCGAGGGCGGTGAGCAGCAGGTCGGGGAAGTCCTGGACGCCGCGTTCGTTCAGTAGCCGCTGGTATTCCTCGTACATCGCCCACACTGCTTCCCTGTGCGCCTTACGGAGGGCGGTTCGTCGGCCCGGTCGCGATGCGGCGATGTACTTGGGCAGGCTGGAGATATCGCGGCCTTTGATGACGTGGCGGAGCTCGTCTTCCCAGTAGCGGGGGCTGGGCTCGAGGTCGGCGAGGCAGGTGTGTCGGCCGTGGGTGCGCCAGGCGCGGGCGAAGCAGTCATCGGCTTTGGCGACATTGAGGCGGGCCGAAATTCCCCGTTGCGACAGGAAGGTGACTGCCCATCGGTGCAGGCTGGTGAACTCGATCCGATCGCTACCAGCAGGTGCCATCCGTTCGAGCAGGTGCTTCTGTATCAGCGGCAGGTTGCGGACGAAGGTGACGTACAGCACCCGTCCGCCGGACTGGGCCAGGTAGGCGGCCCGATGAAGCCCGACAACTGTCTTGCCGGTGCCGGCGGCGCCGGTGATCCGCGCCGGGCCGCCCCACCGGCGACGCACCAGGCTGAGCTGGTCGGGGTGTAGGAACGTCATCCAACTCTCAACCGGCCGCTCCCGCGCAACGCGTAGCTGCTCGGCAGCGAGGTCATCCACATCAAAAAGCTCTCCAGGCTCATCCGGGGTGCGCGCCGGGACGTCGGTCGTGGCGGTGTCGGGTAGCTGGGGCGCCTCGTACGCCGGAAACACATCGGTCAGGTGAGCCGTCACCGCGCGGACCACCGGAGATCGCAGGCGGGTCCGGGCGCTGGTGACGGCGTGCAGCAGTTCGTGAATGCCGACGAGGTGAACACGGCCTAGCCGTTCATCGACCTGCCGCCCGACGAAGACCATGACCGGTGCGACGGCCACGGGTGACATCTGCATGTCGGCCAGAGCGTCTTCAACGCGGCGCGTCACCGCTTGCAGCTTCACCACCTCGGCGGCACACGAGCGGCCGGCGGCGCTGAGTTCGCCGTCGACAATCTGCGGGGCGTCGCGCCAGTTCTTGACGTCGATGACGTACACCCCGGCAGGACCGACGAGAATCATGTCGACGTTCGCCGTCGCGGTACCGGGCCACCGCCGATCAACCAAAAGTGTCCAGCCCGAACGGGTCAGCGCCCACAACGCAGCTGCGGCCTGCCGCTCCCCGGCCGCCGCCGCGCTCCACCGGGCGGCGGCCCGATGCGCTTCACGAAGCTGACGGGTAAGGAACTGCGCGTGCTCACGGTGCCGGGCAGCTTGCGCGGATACAGAGCCACCAGCAGCCATCGACCAACCTCCTTAGATGTTCCTATGAAACTTAGTGCACAGCGCAACCGCCTCGACGCACCCCGTACAGCCCGGCAGCTGCCGCGGCGCTGTACGGCGCAGTTGGCTTTCAGAGCAGAGCACTGGTTGTTTCGCTGGCGAGCCGGTCCATTGGGGTCCTACATGGACCATTCGCGATAGGCCAGGTGGCACCTTTCGCACGCACCGTCCGGGTCTAGTTCGGGGGGCCAAACGTGCCAGCAGCTGGCCCTGCTGGTGATCTCGTGTCGGTCGGACGCTGGCGGGAGGTCTGGGGTCACGGTCGACACTTGCAGGTACCAGGGTTGGGGCGTGGACACGCTATCCCTGATTGCTCGCTGCCGCTCTCCCGCGATGATCAAGTCATCCAAGACGCGTCTGCCCTTCGGTCGGGGTTGGGTCTGCGTTGCGCGGTCCTGCCGGGCCGTAGTACGTTGCTCTTCACAAGCGTCCTACGAACCACTCCAATCAACAAGGACGGTGCGTGATATATGCCTGCACAATTTCGTCCTACGCTGTGGCCGGGGACCGTGGTCGCGCAGCCGCCCCTACGCCCGCTACTCGATGTGGAGGTCGACGGGGACTGGGTCCTGTGGCGCATCGCGCCCCGACGAGGGGAGGCAGTCCACCTGCCACCCGACTTCTATCTGCACGAGCTGCTGGCGACACCGCCCGCGGACCTAGAGGCTGCGGCCGCGCTGATGCGGACCTACGGGCCACTGGTCGACATGGACCGCAACGATCTCGACTTCGAGGCGCAGAGTTGGCTAGAGGACGTGCCGTTCGACCCTGACGACAGCCCGTGGCGCGTCGGGCATCACCGCCGCGACGTCGAAGTACACCTATCTCTAGCGCACGAGGCAATCAGAACGTGGCTGGCCTGCCAGACCGAGGGCGGGATCGAAGCCCTCGTCGAAGCGGAGGTGGACAAGCAACAGCTAGAGCAGTTCCGCCTGGACAACCCGTGCGATGTCCACGAGGTCACTTTGGATGACCTCCGGGAGATGACGGTCGCCTCCCGGTTGTCGGCCCTGGAATCCGTACTTAGCGCCGCATTGAGCAAGTTCAGCATCGGCATCGGAGGACTCGAGGAACGCCAGGCCACGATCTACTCGGCGTCATTTCTGCAGCTGTACAACCACATGGCCGAGCGGGCCACAGTGCGCCACTGCGCCAACGAACCCTGCCGGCGGCCCTTCGTCCGCCAGCGCGGCCGAGCCGAGTTCGGACAAAACCGCACTGAAGGCGTCAAGTACTGTAGCCGCGAATGCGCTCGTGCACAGGCCCAACGCGAGCTGCGGCGTCGTCGCCGTGCCGCTCCCATCAGCGGTAGCGGCACACCCGTCTGACCGACGAAGGACACGCCGTAGGCCAGAGGGATCCCGCCGATGGCTGCCCATCACACCGGCTCAACGGTTGAGCTCGCTGCGGCTCGACAGCCGCCGTAGGTCAAAACCGTCCGAACTATGGGACCCGGCACCGAGCCGGCCAATGCCTTCGGGGTCCTGCTTTCGGTGAGTGATCGACGGGTGACGTGAGTGTGATCCTCATGTTTGACTACGTCGATGGGGGTAGAGGTTCGGCTGTCGATTGACTGTGGTGGTGCCAGCACTGTGGCGGTGCTGGCGTGGGCCGACGGTAGGGCGTCGGTGCTGCCGTTCGATGGCATGCCGTTCCTGTCTAGTGCCGTGTGTGTCGACAGCGATGGTCGGGTGTGGACGGGGCAGCAGGCGTGGCAGGCCGCCGAGGCTCAGCCGGCAAGGTTGGTTCCGGGTCCGCGTCGTCCCGCCGAGGGTGAGCTGGTGGTCGATGGTGCGCGGGTGGAGGCGGTGGAGCTTGCTGCGGCGCCGCTGCGTCGCGCTGCTGCTGAAGCTGAGCGGGTTTCTGGTGGGCCGGTGCGGGATGTGCGATTGGTGGTGCCTGCGGGGTGGGGGCCACGTCGGCGTACCTGGATGCGGCAGGTCGCGCATCGGGCGGGTCTGGCCCAGCCTCGTCTGGTGGAGGCCCCGGTAGCGGTGGCGGAGCATCTGGCGTCAACGGGTGTGCGGCTACCGGTGGGTTCGTTTGTGGCCGTTTGTGATGTCGGGGCTGGGGTTGAGGTGACGGTGCTACGCCGGACGGCGGCAAGCTTCGAGGTGCTTGCGACTGTGGCGGACCCTGAGGCGGGTGGTGCCAGCGTCGATTCGACGTTGGCAGCGGCGTTGACGAATGGTCGGGACATGGCTGGGGACGGCGCAGCGCTATGGGTGACGGCGGAAAGCGCCCGCTTAGCGAAGGAGGCTTTGCTCTCGTACCCGGCGGTCACGGTACCGCTTGCCGACCAGCCGCCTGTCATCGCGAACCGTGCCATGCTCGACGATGCTGTCCGGCCCGTGGTGCGACGCGTCGCGGACCTGACGCAGCAGACGATCGCCGCCGCCGAGCTGTCGGCCCGTGACCTGGCGGGGATCTACTGCATAGGCGGCAGCGCTCGGCTACCGCGTTTGGGCGAGGCGATCGCCGAGCAGACGGGGATTACGCCGGCTGTTGTGGCCGAGCCGCAGTTCGTCGCGGCGTTCGGGGCTGCCGAGGCTGGCTCCGCAAGTCACGGCGTGGGGGTTGCGGTAGATGTGCCGGTGCCGCCGGTGCGTAGAGCTATCGGAATCGCGGTGCCAGGCTTCGCCTCGTTGGCGCTGATCTGGCAGTGCATCGCGACCGCCGAACGCAACAGCGCCCTGAGCCTGCACTACTGGGTTGACTTCAATTGGGGTGGTCTGGCGCTGGCGGCCGTGTTCGCCCTGCTGGGGTGCCTCGCCGCGGGCACGGTCCTTGGTTCTCTGATCGCTGCGCGCAGTCCCACACCGGACATCCGAACAGAGGGTGGGAAGGTCAGTGTCGGCATTCTGGCTGCGGTCTCCCTTGGGGCCGCTATCGCGGGCCTCTACGCGGTGGTCACCAGCCAGTACTTCGCCCTGCCGGTGGGGAGCTTCCTGCGCTGGGCACTGTGGCCGATAGTCCCCATCGTAGTGTTGGCGACGGCGATGGCAGTAGTGGCCGCTCGCCAGTGGCGCACGCCGCACGGCGGCTGGTCGGCGCTGCTGGCCGTACCGACCGGCTCGGTCATCGCTGCCGCCGTCGGTATGGGATTGATCCAATATTCGCTTACCGCGGCCCGGTGGCCGAACCTGGTGATGTGGATCGACCTTGCAGGACGGGTCGGCGGGCTGTTCCTGGGCACCGGGATCGTGATGGCGCTGGTGACGCCGCTGATGTTCCGCGTCATCCTGGCCGTACCGGTCTCGGTGATCAGCGCCGCGATCGTTGGCGCGCCGTCTACCGGCATCCTCGCCATCTGCTATGCCGTTGCGGTGGCAGTGTGGTGGATGGCCCGCATCTGGATGCGCGTCGTTCATTCCTCGACCGCACCCTTCCGGGCTGCGGATGGAGGTGGATGAGGTGCGCTGGCCACGGCGGCTGATGTCACTGCTGTTCCTTCTTGCACTGTTGGCCGGTCCACCGCTGGTGCTGCTGACCCTGATCGGCCCACCCATCCGTGGCTGGCCGAGCACGGAGCAGGCGCGGGCATGGGTGCAGCAGCCGTTGACCGAGCAGACACTCACTGCCGCGCTGACAGTCGGAGCATGGCTGGTCTGGCTGATGCTCGCCTACACCGTTGCGATGCGGGTCCTTATCCGGCTACGCGCAACCTCGGCGTGGCTGCGGCGGTTGCCGCTGCCGACGCCCTTGCAGGCCACGGCCAGCGGAATGGCTGGCGCCGCCGTCTTTGGCGTCACCACCACCAACGTCACCACCGCCGTACCGCATTCGGTGTCGTCCGGCCCAGTCGCGCTTCAAGTCCAGGCCAGTCCTGACGATCCCGGCGAGGTCACACACGAGAACGGGATCGTCGTATCCGGTGGCTGGCTGCCCCGTGAGGTCGCCGCGCAGGTCACTGCTGCCGCAGCGTTGGTATGGCTACGTCGACGCCGTGACTACCACCCGCGCAACGCCAGCCGTGACAATTCGGACCTCGCCTCGTTGCCTCCCACCGTCGCTGCGGTGCAAGCCGCACTCGCCGATAGCCCCCGCCCACTAGCCGCACCGGCTCCATCGATCGGGATTACCGCCCTCGTTGACGTCCTGCCGGCTGGGGGTGTGGGTCTCATCGGCGCGGGCGCGCTGCCTGTCGGCCGAGGGTTGCTGGTCACTGCCCTCTTCGCCGGGCACCGACATCCCACAACATCCCTGATCACCACCAAGGCGGCCCTTGCCAGTCTCCTCGGACCTGCCGCAGAAGCACTCGGCCGGCGTCTGCCGCTGACAATCGTCGACAACCTTGACGAAGCAGCGCAACTCGTCCACGCCGCCCACCACCGCGCGGAACCGCACACCGTCCCAGGGCCCGAAGACAGGCAGCCACGTGCGGCCCGCTATCGGCAGGTCGTGCTCCTCAGTGAGGAGGATGGCGACGAATCCCAGGCCAAGAACCTCGTCGAAGCGAGCGTCACCACCGCTACCACGGTGGTCGCGTTAGGAAAATGGCCGGCCGGCCCGACCTGGCACGCCGACTCGGCAGGCCACCTGCACCACCCCCTTCTTGTCCCTGAGAGGACCGGGCCACGACTGTGCGTCCTGGGCCAAATGGCGGCCACCGACCTGCTCGCCCTCATCGCCGTTCCCGACCCGACACCAGGCGGGCCGACCGCTCCCCGCGCTACTCCCCTGCCCCATCCACCTGACCCGCGGCTGCCACGACAAACCACCCGACACGAACCCACCCTCCGCCACCAGGCGGCCCGCCAGCGGCTACACCTGCGCGTCCTCGGCGATCCCCAACTCCTCCTTGACGGCGAACCCCTCGCCGTCCGCCGCAGCGCCGCCCTCCACATCCTCGTCTACCTCGCCGCCCACCCCACCGGCGCCGACACCGCACAACTCACCGACGCCATCTGGCCAGGTCTTCCCCGCCGCTCCCTCACCGGACGGCTCTACACCGCCCTCAGCGATCTACGCGGCACCATCCGAGACGCCGGCGGCCTCCCCGCCATCGACCACGTCGATGACCGCTACCGCCTCAACCCCACACACATCAACGTCGACCTATGGCACTTCAACGCCGCCATTCACCACGCCGCCACCACGCTCACCAACACCCACACCGCGTGGCAGGCCATCCTCGACGCCTACCCCGCCGACCTTGCCGCTACGCGCACCTGGCCATGGCTCGACCCCATCCGCGAAGCAACCCGTCGGCAGATCATCGACATCTGCGTCTCCCTCGCCACCGCGGAACCTGACCCACACCGTGCCTTCCGACTGCTGCAGGCCGGCATCCGCATCGACCCCTACAACGCCGAGCTACACAGACACGCCGGCCGAGTCCTCACCGCCCTCGGCGACCACGAAGCCGCGGCCGGACTCCACGACCGCTACCAACAAACCCTCACACGCGCCGGTCTCGACGATGACACCGCCGCGCACCCAGTCACCCCCACCACCATCGGGTAATAGCCGCCCGGCTGGGGCGGTGACGCTCGCGGCCCTGTCTCCCCACCAAGCCGAGAAGATCGCGATCACCGAGCAGCGCACGGCCCGGACCTGCGGTTGTGAGGCCGTGTAAGGAAGTGTGAGGTGCTGTCAGGTCCTTCGCCCTCTCCGGCAGCACATAGCGCTCCTACGGTCTGACTCACCAACCGCCGTAACGCCGGAGGTGAGACAGGCCATGGCGAAGCACGCCTCGACAGCAGTCGTACGCACCGCCACCGCTGCCCTCGCGCTAGCACCACCAGCACTGCTCTACCAGTGCGGCTGGCTCACCGCCGTCGATCTATCCATGGACCAGGTTCAGGCATGGGTGCACCAGCCACTGACGACCGGCTTCCTCGCTCTGCTGGTGTACGTCGGCGCCTGGCTGCTATGGATACTCCTCATCACCGCCGTCACCGAACACATCCACCGATATCTCGCCACCCGCCTGCGATGGCACCTCACCCTGCACCTACCCGGCCCCCTGCAAGCACTCGCGGCCACGCTGCTCGGCACCACCGCCGTCACCACCGCCGCCCTTCCCGCCACCGCGCACAGCCCCACCGCCTCCGATACCGGCCTGCCTGCGGTGACACCGCCATCAGCCGACGCAACAATCCGCGACGCTGCACCGTACGCACCGCCGTCCTGCTCCGCCCCCTCCGGGCTAGGACACACCGTCAGCTTGTCCACGACAACCGACGCCGTTCCGACTCTCGAAACCCGCAACAGCGAATCCGCTGTCGCCACCCCGCCGACCTCGGCCCGAAACCACATCGACGCCCAATTCGTAGACCAACACCCCGACAGGAGCATCGACGTCACCGCCGGAGACACCCTGTGGGACCTCGCCGCCAATCACCTCGGCGACCCGCACCGCTGGCAAGAGATCTACAAACTCAACCAGGGACACGAACAGGCCAACGGCTACGCCCTCACCGACCCTAACGAAATCCACATCGGCTGGATCCTCGCTCTCCCCGCCCGCCAGGCCCCACCAGCAGCCACCCCACAGAACGCCGAAAGTCCCCCACCGGGCAGCCCTGGCACCACCGCACCCGAGGCCAACAAGACTATCCAAGCCGACCCACTGCCCGCGTCGCCGGCACCCAGCGTCCCGGAGTCGAGCCCGTCACCACCGAACCTCGAGCCAAGCGCCCCCGCCGGCTTAGCCGATGTCGACACCCCCACGCCGGGTGCCGTGACCTTCGACAACCGGCCCGACGACAAAGCCGGGATCATGCTGCCGACGCGAGGCTGGATCAGCCTCGGCCTGGCCGCCGCCATCGCCTCCGTGGCCACCCTGCTACGCCTACAACGACGACGCCACGCCCGACTGACCCTCCCAGCAGCGGTGAGCAGCCCACCGCAACGCTTCCCGATGCCACCGTCTCTGGCACCCGTCGACATCATCGACAGCCGCCACCTCTCCCCCAGCAACAGCGACCGCCACCGCGCCAGCCCTGCCGTTGCGGCACCGATCGGCATCGACGCAGACGGAACCGAGATAGGCCTGTTCCACCTGCCCGGTCCCGGCATCGCCCTGCACGGCGACGGCGCGATACCAACGGCCCGCGCCATCCTCGCCTCCGTCCTAACCACCACCGCGGCCGAGACATCCACCGCCCGCCCGATCGTGGTCACCACCGCCGACCTAATCGCCCGGCTCCTACCCGAAAACGCCCTGACCGTCGGACTCGACCCCGACAACATCGCCTACGACGGAGAACGCCTCATCGTGCTCGCCGACACCGCAGCGGCCATCACCCACGCCGAGGAAGAAATGATCGGCCGGCGCCGACTACTGGACACCTTCAACGCCGAAACGATCCTCGACCTCAACACCTACACCGACCACGCCGAGACCCAACCCCCATACGTACTACTCATCGACTCCAACCCCCGGCACGCGCCCCGCCTCCACGCCATCGCCACCCACCACACCACCCTGGACCTACACCCCGTCATCCTCGGACACCACGACGGCATTCCCACCCTCGACATCAGCGCCGAGGGCACCATCACCAGCGACGAACCACACCCGGCTACCCGACTGTCCACCCTCAGCGCCGGCGATCTCGCCGCCGTTCTCGCCATGCTCACCGACGCCGCCGCGCGCCCGGAACCCGGCCATGACATCGACCTCGACCCCGCCCCGAAACACGCGGTCGACCAGGCGGCCACCACCGAGGCGGCCCCGCTGATCCCCGCCCAGCCAAGTAAGGCGGCGGCCCCGGTGCGGCTGCGGGTCCTCGGCCCGCTCCTGGTCGAGACCGAGACCGGGCCGGTGGCCACCGGGATGCGCAGCGGCTCCTACACCGTCCTCGCATCTCTGGCCGTGCACCCGATCGGGCGGACCCTCGACCAGCTCTCCGCCGACCTGCACCCCGATACCGATCCGAGCACCGCCGGTAAACGCATCCGCACTGACATCAGCACTATTCGGCGCGTGCTACGCGCCGCGACCGGTACTGAGGCCATGTTCGTCGTCTACGACCCAGCGGCCAGCCGCTATCACCTCGACCCCGAACTGATCGCCGTGGACCTATGGCAGATGCTCACTACCATCGAGCGCGCCAACCGGGCTAAAGACGACACCGCTGCGCTCGCCGCGCTGCGGGAGGCAGTCGAGTGGTATCGGGGTGACTTTGCCGACGGCGGCGACGGCCAGCCCTGGATCGGCGACCACGCCACGACCTACCGGTACCAGATCCTGTCCGCGCTCGCCCGCATCGCTGAAATCACCGAGACCGATCACCCGGAGCAGGCGGTAGCCGCGCTGGAACGTGCGCTGGAGTTCGACCCGGTCAACGAGGAGCTGTACCAGCGGATCATGCGCATCCATGGCCGCGCCGGACGACCCGACGCCGTGCGGCGCACCCTACGCCGCCTCGAGCAATGCCTCACCGAGTTGGGTGACGCCGAACCATCCGAGGCCACCCGCCGCGTCGCCGCACGCCAACTCCAGCCCACCACCGCCGGGGACCGCAGATGACCGACAGCCCGGACACTCACATCCAGGCCGCCCACGACACCGCCGACCACCCGGGCAGCAGCCGACCGTCGAGCGACGGCAGCGCAGGCTGGTCAGCGCGGTGGGCATACCCGTTCTATGCCGTGGCCGTCACCGGCGCCGTGATCGGTCAGACCTGGGTCGCCCTCGAGCACCTGTCCTGGTCGCCCGCCGTTCCGGTCCCGGCTCGGGTACTCCTGGTGCTGCCGTTCGCGCTGTGCCTGGAACTCTTGGCGATGGCCCTCGCCGCGATGGCCGACGAACGGATGCGCCTCGGTGAACGCGCCTACGGCCTGCGTGCGTTCTCGGCCATGGTCGCCGCCGTCGCAGTCGGTATCCAGGTAGCCGGGCACTGGCCAGACCTGTACTGGGCCGCCGTGTTCGGTGTCCTGTCCAGCTCGGCATACGCCCTGTGGATGCTGCACGCCGCCGCCCGCCGCCGAGACGCCCTCCGCGCGGCCGGCAAACTCGCCGACACCGCCCCCGACTACGGCCTATGGCGGCGGATACGACACCCGATCCTCACCGCCCGCGCGGCAGAGCTGGCCCGCGAAGGCCACCGCGACGCCACCACCGGCCAATGGCGCCCCCTCGCCCTGTTTGAGTCTCTGCGCGCCGCCGAACAGGCCATCAGCGCCGAGAAACGCCGCCCGGCAGTCGCCCGCGCCGTCGCTGAAGTCGTGCGCGCCGACCAACACGACCCCCGCATGGCTGACATCGCAGTCCGGACGCTGGACCTGGACCGGCTAGCCGCCGAACTGGCCTCCCGCGTCAACTACACCGCCTGGGCTGACCGACTAGCACCCGCCATCACCGCACCCACGCCAACCCCGACCGACGGCGACACCAACAGGCCCGATCCGGCCGAGGCGTCAGAGGTGTCAGCGCCCGAACAGCCACACCAACCTGCCGCCACACCTAACTCCGATGCGGCCAACCCATATCCCGAAGCCCAACCCGTACCCAAGCTGGACTCACACGACCACGACGGCGAGGACTACGGCCCAGACGACGACGTGGACGACGGAGAGGAAATCGACACAGACGATGATGACCTCGCACCAGACCTCGCCCCGCTGCTACCCGCCGCCCGCGCGGCGCGCGACGACCTGGTCCGCGAAGGACGTACCGTCAGCCGTGACGCCCTCGCTCACCGCCTCCGCCGCGACGGCCACGCCATCCGCAACAACCGCGTGTCCGAGCTACTCAACGCGCTACGCCGTGAAGAGACGACCCGCAACGGACACCTGAAGGTGCCGGTATGACGTCATTCCGGCCAGACCAGGGGCCGAAACGACACTGATGGATATCTCATACCGAACGAAATGGAAAGCCCATCGCTGGTCACCGGCGCGTGCGCCCACTTCGCGCTGGTGTGATGGGTCTATCCGCTACTAAACCTCCCGCCAGGGGTTGCGGGGTCCACAGATCATGCGGCATGCTGGCTCGCTGCGGGCGGCGACTGTTTGGTGTGGCCGCCAATCTTCGAAGGTGAAGATGACGGGGGGAAGTGTGCAGCAGGGCCCATCTTTACGCAAAAAGCGTCCTGATAGGACTTTCTTCATTCTCTGGGCGGCGGGTCCAGTTTTCGAGCTTCCCATCGTCGCCCTCGTAGTTTCCTCTTCACCGGACGTGGCCTCAGATGCAGCCTTCGGCTCGGCCGGTTCGCAGGCGGTGGCCCTACTTTCGTTAGCGCTTGTGCTGGTCGGTGTAGCGCTTGCCTGGAAACGGCCTTCGCTCTGGCCTAGCCGGATCGTGGCTGCCCTGCTCTGGCTCACCTCTGGGCTACTGGCGACGCTGATGCTCGGGTACCTAACGCACGGAACATGGATGGTATTGGCGGTCTTGCTAGGGCACTCTGCGCTCGCGACGGGCGTCATCGGATGGGCACTGGTACGGCGCGTAGTGGCGGCTCAGCCATCAACCTTGGGGTGATGAGATCAGCATGAATAAGGACCCACTTGCCCGACTCCGCGAGATCCAGAGCAGGGCGCTGGAGCTTCAGGATGCGATCAGTGCGATACAGTCTCAGCCACACCCGAACGGCGCGCGAGGCACTGACCCGACCGGCTTCGTTGTCGTAGCCGTCGGGTCGGACAGCCTGCCATCACGTATCGAGGTAGGTGCTGGTTGGCAACGCCATCTGGCAGCTGACGAGATAGGACCATCTGTGCTGCTTGCCTTTCAGCAAGCGGTTGCCGATGCTTCGCGGGCATGGTCCGAATCCCTCAACACCCACACCATGCGCTCCCTCACTTCCCTGAATCGCCGAGGGGAGGCCGCATCGGAGGCGCCAGGTCGGGGCGGTGAAGCTCCGATGGTTCAGACTCAACCGATCGGTGACCCACGTGACCCGTTGAGCCTGACGGAGGAGGTGCTCTCAGCGCTGAAGGTAACGCGGGACCAGGCCGCCGAAGCATTACCAACGTTGACGGGCTGGGATAGGGACCGGGCTGTCTCGATCACGCTTACTCCTACTGGCTTGCAAGCTTGTACGATTAACCCACAGTGGGCGGCACGAGAGGGCTCAGCGGGCATTAATGCAGCATTGTCGGAGGCGCTGAGACAGGCGCGTGCTGGCATCGAGGAATGTGCCGCGCGCCGTAAGTCGACGACGCAGAACCTCGATGAACTTGCGCAACAGGCGCTCGCCACGTTGGCGGGGTTTCAAAATTTAGCCAACTCGCCGAAGGAGCGCTGAAATGCCACCCACCAATCGTCAACAGGTAACTGTAGCAACGGACGTGCTGCGGATCGAGGCAGGCGAGTGGGACCGGCAGAGTACGGCGATCGGAGCGACCGCCGCCAAGGTTGCAGACATGGAGCTTGGTCGGGTAGAGGCTGGTCTATTTCAACTGATCGTCTCCCCCTACAACGACGTTGTCCGGCACGTCAGTCAGCGCTGCCTCGAAGGGCAAACTGCCATGACTGAGGTCGCGAACACCCTACGCCAGGTCGCCGATACCTACGACGAGGAAGATCGCAGCAACGAGCACAAAATCCGAAACATCTACTAAGTTAAGGTTCGTCGTGGACTTCAGTAAAGCCCAATTTGAGGGATTGTTGGCGGACATCGGCGCAGGCTTGGACGACCTGAGCATGCGGCTTAACCAGGTCGAGCCAGCCGCCATTGCGGCCGCTAACCGCTGGTTCGTTCCAGATTTTTTGGCCGAAGAGATTTTGTGGCTTGGCCGCGAGTCCTTTAAGGTTGGCAAAGAAATCTTCGACTTCCTTGTCGACCTCCTAAAAGGCGCCACTGCACCAATTTTCATGTTCATGGACGCCTGGGATTGGATGGACGTTCGCGGTTCCGCCTCGGCAGTCGGCAGCGCCCTGTCCTCACAGCACTTGGTGGTCGACAACTCCGACTGGTCAGGCAAGGCGAGAGATGCCTACGTCAACAGCGTCGCGAGTCATTCTGATGCAGCCTCACACATCAGCTCGCTCGCGTCGAGCACATCGAACCACCTTCTGCTATGTGCGGGTGCTGGCGCAGCGTTCTACACCACGCTTGCCGTTGTGGTCGCCAAGCTCATAACAGCAACCATCGCCGCGATCACCGCTTTTGGCTCCGGTGTCTTTTCTCCGGTTGGTGCCGCGCTGATCCTGGAGGAAGCCGGCGTAAACACTGCGATCGTCTGGGCGGCTATCTCTACGCTGTCGGCCTTCCTCGCTTCGCAGGCATCCACGATGGTTACCCTGCACGGCGAGGCCGTGGACAACAGCTCCTTCCCTGCTGGGAAATGGCCATCGCCCAACTCGTCAACATTCAACGACGCGACGGTCAAGGACGGGGACGCAGACTGGTCGCTCGCTCCACCGAAGTAGCCGCCCAGGCCGGGAGCCAGCATCCCAGGGATAGCAGGGCGCTCCCTGACGGGATTGGCTACCGGCTACCGGCCCATCTTCCTACCTGCCGCGGCGAGTAGCCGTTGGGCGGTGCGTTGTGGGATGCCGAGGTGTTGGGCCAGCTCGATGCCGAGGCCACGCCGGTCTCGGCCGGCCTCGGTTGCTTCGGCCAGTAGCTCGGCAGCGATGTGAAGGCGTGGGTCGTCGGCGTATGGGTGTGGTTTGTAGGGGCCGGTGGTGCCGGGGGTGCGGCCGGTGGATTGCCGGCCGGTGCGTGCGTCGGCGTGTGCCCATACGGTGCGTCGGTACCAGTACCGGCGGATCCGTCCGCTGGGTAGTTCCTCGGTGTCGTCTGGGTTGTCGATCAGCTCGTGCGGCAGGTTGCGGTAGGAGGAGTAGCCGAGGATTTCGGCGGCGCCGCTGGAGGTGACGAGGTCGGTCGGGTTGCCGCTGCGGTCGACCTTGGTGAGCACGGCTTTCTTGTTGGTCAGGTGCGCGGCGTGGAACACCTCGATGTCATCGCGCCAGAACCACTCCTGGCCGTCATGAACGAACGCGTTCGGGAAGCCGAATCGGTCGCGGTGCAGGTGCCAGTGGTTGACCGTGGAGCGTGCGGCGCCGGTGTGCGCCGCGACGCCTGCGCGGTCGAGTGCGATCCGTCCGCCGATGCTTCGTTGCGCCACCTCGTCATCCTTTCAACCTCACCGATGCCGGGATCCGCTGCCCGGTGCCTGCCGGTCGCGGTGGCGACGGGCAGGGCGTGGTTGTTGGCGGCTCTCGTAGGATGCTCGGCACGCCCGCCCGGGTAGAGGCTGTCGTCGGCCTGGATGGCCCGGCACTGGGCGAGGTGGCCGGCGGGAGTTCCACGCACCCTTGGGTGTGCCCGCCGGCCACCGACCATCAAGTTGTTCTTCGGGCGGAGTATCGCCGTGCAGGTCGAGCACCACGTAGGCGCTGCGGTCGCCGGCCTGGTGGTCTCGTGGGTAGATGCGTAGGTTCAGGTGGTTGACTGCCTCGATCAGGGCCGGCTCGATCGGCCCGGCGGCGTGCAGTGCGGCGCTGAGACGGCGGCCATCCAGAAAGACCTGCGACGCCTCGACGTCACCTCGTGTGACGGATGTCCGTTCATGTCCGCGTTCCGCTCGGGCGTATCGGTTGCCGGCACGGTCGCAGGGTTGGAGGGGAAGGCGCCGAAGATGGTGGACAGGGTGCCGCCGAGGTATTGGTCGGTGATCGCGGCGCAGGCGATCAGCGCGGCTCCGGCGTCGACGGCCTGCGACGCGCTATAGCGCACTCGCACGGCGCGGGAGCCGTCGTCGGTGACGGCGCGAACCTCGACCTTCCCGTTGTGCCAGGTGCAGACGGGTAGGTCCGCGTCCGGGGTGGCGCGTACGGGCCGTTCGAGAGCGTGTCGCAGGTCAGCGCGCAGCGTGGCGCGGGCGCGATCGACGGCGTCGTCAGCGTGTTGGGCGTCGGTGAGGGCAACGGCTTGCTCGGTGAGGCCCTCGACGGTCAGGGCGGTCCTGCGTTGGCGGTCGGCGTATACGGCTGCGTGGGCGTAGGCGGTGGCGAGGGCGAGCAGGCGCTCAACAGTGGTCACAAGGATCTCCGAAGGAAAGGGGGGATGGTGTAGGCCGGTGCCGGGCGGCGCGGGCGTGGTGCCGCGCCGCCCGGAGTGGGGTACCTACTGGGGTGCGGGCGCGCGGCCTTTTGCGGGGGCGCCCTCATTGGCCGGGGTGGTGGGGGCGCGGGTGGGGGTGTGGGTGGTGGCTACGGGTGGCTGGGTGGGTAGTGGGGGCAGGATGCGGTGGAGCATCGTGCCGGTGCGGTCCAGAGCGGCGGCGGCGTGTGCGGTCAGGTGCACGCCGATGGCGACGGCCTCAGCGGTGGTGAGGACGACGACGATCTGTCGGCCGAGTTGGTCGCGGGTGTGGATCTCGACGTGGCCGTTGGGTAGGACCCGCACGGGCAGGAACGTCTCGACCTGGGTGCGGTCCGGCGCGAGGGTATGGATGGCCTCGGTCAAACTGCTGTAGTGGTTCTGGGCCTCGGCATTCCAGTACTGGCTGCGGGCGATGTGGTGGTCACGTTCGGTTTTGGTGTCGGCGTGGTTGGCCACGGTGTAGGCCACTTTCGCCTTCGCGTAGGCGTCGCACAGGGCGTCGATCGAGTTCAGGACCGTGTCGGCGGTCGGCGTCGGGACGGTGCTCATGCGGAAGTCCTCCATCGTGGAGTGCGTGCGAGTGTGTCGAGGTGTGGGCGTGGTCGTAGCGGCGCCCGACGGGCGGGTGGTGCGATGCCCCGGTGTGCGGCCGGTCTGTGGCGCGGGTGGGCGTTTGGGGCCGGGCTGTGTGGGCGGGCGGGCCGCGCCGCCCGGTCGGGCAACAGGGTTGGTGACACGTTCGGCGGTGGTGGTGCCCGCCGGTGTCGGGGCCGTCCGCCGCCTGTGGCGGTGCCGGCCCCGATACCGGGCCACGCTCAGACCGCCAGCAGGTCGAACGCGCGGGCCTTGAGGTCCGCCCCGGTGCCGGTGACCGCGCGGCGGGCGCGGACCTCGACGGTGGCGGCTTTGGCGTAGTGGTCGAGGTACTCGGTGATGGCTTGGTAGCCGGCCCACCGGGTTCCCTTGATCGTTTTCTGCGTGTCGGCGTCGCGGGTCAGGTACCGCAAGGTTCGCTGTTTGGCGTTGTTACGCGCGGTGTCCGAGGCGTCGTCGGCCAAGGGCCAGAGCTGGGCGATAACCTTCTCGAACTCGCCCATGGTCAACGTCTCGTTGATCATCTTTTCGGCCTCGCGCTCGAACGCGTCGAAGTGCTCCCACACCAGCTGCAGTGCCTGCCGGGCCTCGCTGATCTTCGCGGTGATGTTTGAGGTGTGCCGGAACACGTAGGAGCCCTGTGACCGCTGGTAGGCCATCCGTTGGGTGTTGGCGCACACGATCCGTACCGGGGTGGCGTCCATCCGCAGTGAGGCGGTGTCGTCGTGGCTCGTGGTCGCGGCCAGGTACAGATCGTGGAGGTCGACTCCGGCGACCTTCATGCCCTCGGGCAGCTTCATGGTGACGAACACCGACCGGCCGCCACGCATCGACCCGGCGGTTTCGAAGTGCGCGCCGGAGGCGTCAACGAGGAGGTTGAGTACCTCGGCGACCTGTTCGTTTTGCACCGTGGTGTAGTCGTCGCCGACGATGCCGAGGTATTCGGTGCCGCCGGTGGCCGGGTTCGTGCGTACGGTCATCCCCTTGTCGGGGCAGTCGACCTTCGTGACGCCCTTGTCGTTGATCTCCATGCCCTGCAGTGGGATCTTGCGGACCTCCCAGCCGCCGAGCCACGCGGTGCTCATGACCTCCTCGGCGGTCATGCAGTCATCGGTGACCTGGCCGAGTTGATGCCAGGCGGACAGTCGGGCGGAGGCGAACGCTGTCTGGCCGTTGGCCAGTGTCTCGAGTTCGTGTGCCACGAGGTTTCCTTCCGAGTCGCCGTGCGGATGTGAACAGCGGGTCGGGGTTCCAATCCCGGGCCGCGCTGTCGTAAATAATTGTTCCTACCTATGGTCTTGGATCAAGTCGATCTGGTCCGGTCGATCGAGCTTTCTGTGGCGAATTTGACGCCCGTCGCCGGTGGGGTTCTACCGGGGTTCCGGTTCGGTGTTCAGCCGCCCGTGCGGGCCGTAGGTGTACTCGTGGACGGTCTTGAACAACGCGGGGACGTACACGGTGAAGCCGTGCTCGGGGATGAACACGCTCCGGTAGGAGCGGGTGATCCCGAGGACGTAGCGGTCAGGCTTGCCACCATGTGAGCCGGGCGGGATGATGCCGCCACCGGGCCGGTCCGGGCGGGCCCGGCGGTGCCGGGCCAGCGCGATATGCGGACACAGCGTGAGTGCGGCCTTCATGCAATCCGGGTGCCCCGGCGGGTCCGCCTAGCGCCGCAGCTCGGCAGCCCGGGGACCACCTAGGAACGTACTGGGGGCAGGAAATATCAGAGTCGTGCGCTATTCGTAGCCGGTAGCCTGGCTCGATGATCAACAGCGAGGCGGTGTTCATCGGCGCGGAGGCGGCGAGGCCGCTTGCTGAGCAGCGCCATGTCGAGTTGGAGCCTGGCTTGACGGCAGCGGAGTTTGACCGTGTCGAGGGGCGGTTCGGGTTCGAGTTCGCTGATGATCACCGGGCGTTCCTCTCGGCCGGCCTGCCGATAGGCAAGGGCTGGCCGGACTGGCGCGACGGCGAGGTCGATCACCTGCGTGATCGGCTCGCGTGGCCGGTCAAGGGCGTGCTGTTCGACGTCGAACACAACGCGTTCTGGCATGACGAGTGGGGCGCGCAACCGGCCGACCGTGGAGAAGCGCTGGTGGTGGCTGGCGAGCGGTTGGCTTCGGTACCGCAGATGATCCCGGTGTACTCGCACCGCTACTTGCCGGCCGGGCGTGGAACCTTCGGACACCCTGTGTTGTCGATGTATCAAACGGACATCATCTTCTATGGCGTCGATCTGATGGACTACGTCCGTCAGGAGTTCGGCGCCGGCGAAGGCCTCGATCGACGCGAACTGCGCTGGCAGCCACATGCGACGGTGGCGTTCTGGCGGGAGTTGGTCGGGTGATAGCCGGTGCTTGAGTACCCCGGCGACACCGATGATCCTCGGTATGACGGGTGGTCGTACCTGGGCGACAGGTACCGCTGCCCGCTGGCCGACGCCGAGCTGAATTGTCATCACCGCGCGAGCCGGTTGCTGGCCGAGCAGCGTGAGACAGAGTTACGGCAGATGGTGCACGAGGGCCACCGGTGCGCGTTCGTCCGGTTGATGGAGCTGCTGGTAGAGGCCGGGCGGGTGGAGAGTCTGCGCGAGGTTGCGCTGGGCGGTGATGAGCGCGCTGGGGTGACGTTGGCGGAGTACTGGGTGCGCCGAGGTGACGAGGCGGCGCTGCGCCGGGAGACAGCGGTCCTGCCGCGCACTGGGTTGTGGCTGGCCGGTCTGCTGAAGGATCGCGGCCGGGAGCGTGAGGCGGTGGAGGTGTTGACCGCGCTGGCCACCGACGCCGGTGCCGACGAGCGCCACCGCCAAGAGGCTTGGGGCCTGCTCCAACGCTGGACAAAGCGGGATGAGTCGTGATAGCCGCGTCGGAGCTTGCCGACACGGTCCGCGCGGCGTGGCAGCGGCGGTGGCCGGAGTGCCCTGCGATCGCGTACCAGCTACGGGGCTGCTATCCCGAGCGGTGGGTGCGCTTCCACAGCCTCCCCGGGTCGAAGCGGTATGCCGACGACGCCAACGAGTACGCAACCATCCTTGATCGCCACAACACGGTGCTGACCGAGCTGTCACCCGGCGTTTCACTGATCATCATCACCTGCGACTGGACCGGCCAGAACGACCCTCCCGTGCAGCGCGCTCCGCTTCAGGCGAAACTCGACCCGGGCGGCGTGCACTGGTCCACCGTCCAGCCTGATCCGGACGACGAAGCCGACTTCCAGGTGTACTGGCATCTGTTCGCCAGCCGCCGGGCGTGGCGGCCAGGCATCCTGGACGATCTGCTTCGTGCGGTGGCGGACGACGAACTGAGCAATGTGATCGTTGGCCCGTCGGACTTGCGGTGGCTCTATCACCCGTACGACGGCGGCGCCGATGTGATTCTTCCAAGCCGAGCTGACCGAGATGAACTGCGAAATCGGCATCGTGAATGGCTGTCTGGCCATCCGGGCGGGCTGTGATGACCGGCCTGGCCGAACGATGACAGGCTCCGCCGTCAGCCCGCCCAGGGGCTTGGTCCCTGCCTAACCACCACGAGAGCTGCCGGTTGGGTCGCCGGCCAAATCTCCACGTGATACCGGAAATAGTCACCGGGCTCGTCCGGGTTCCCGTCAACCTCCGGCGGGTCGGACGGCACGTATGACACACGGACGCGGTACCGGCCCGCCGAGATATTGACGCGGTGCTCGGGTCCAGGATCCTCGGAACATCCGTAAATGGACAACTCGCCGGTAGGAATCTGCACGTCCGCCTCGACGATATGCTCCGCTTGTGGCAGCTCCGGCGGGGGCGTCTCGTGCAGCTCAAGGCTCGTCTCCACGAAGTCGCTACGCGCTGTGCCGACTGAGATCGAGTGCGGCTCCACACCGATGCGGTGCACATGGACCGCTTCGTGAGTCCATCCTGCAGGGGCACGATCCGGGTCCATCGCGCCGCCGGAGCGCATCTCTTGATCGTGGGCCTCGACATCTTGCAGGTAGAACTGACCGTGGTCGGCGAATACCACGGCACGTCTGGTCTCGGACACGGACGCAGCCTACGACAGGCTGCGGCTACCGCCCTTCAGCCACCGGTCAACGTTAGGTTTCGGCCCGTCTGATCGGCGCTTGCTCGACCGTCCCTACGACGACGGCGCCGCACCCGGCAGCTCGACCACGACGTTCACGTTGCTTCCAACGCAACATCGTTGCGGGAGGTTGCACACCTGCAGAGGCCCCGTTCACCACAGGCATCGCCGACGCCACCACGGCCACTGCGCTGGCGCCCACGGATCAGGCAGCGACCGCATCAGGAAGCGAGCGTCGAGTTCGGCCACCATGCGCCGCAGCTTGCGCGCCTTCCGCCCCGCCATCTGGGTCAGCGCCTCATGCAGAACGGCGCGAGGGTCATCCGGCAGGCCGTAGTAGTCGACGCAGCACGGACAGCAGCCACCGGGCAGCCCGTAGAGGATGCGACCCGGCTGGTGAACGAAACGCCGATACTTCTCAAACGCCTCCGCGACCGCATCCGGCCATAGTCGTTGGCGTTCCCACCGGCGGACACCGTGCATCACGCTCTTGGGGACCCCCGGGATTTGCCGGGCAGGTCTCGTACGTCGGATCGGTACGTCCGCACGCACCTGGGCAGGCCGTCTACGCGGCATTGCCCCTTTCCGTGATCGTCATGGCTGAGATGATGGCACGAATACCGCCGCCAGCACAGGGGCGGATCGGCCCAAGACGAATATCACCGCATCGCCTGTTGCATCGAACGCAACTCCGCCCGGTGCACCCAGTACTTCATCGGTTGGCCGCACACTGAGCAGCATCGTTCGGCGGCGAGGTGGGCCGAAATGGTGGTGTTGATCGTGGTGAAGTCCACGTGCCATCCGCCCCGATCCGAGTCGGGGTCCGGGTTGGGGTTGGGGTGGATGTTCACCGGTGGGATGGCAGGCCGCATCGGGCGTCGCGGGAGCGTGCCGCCAAAGCGGCCGGGATCTTCGGTGTTCCACTGTGGGGTCGGGTCATTGGTCGTCTCCGGCCCACGCGTCCACGATCGTTAGGTCGGGGTTTGTTGCCTGGAGCCGGGCGCGTACGCGCGGCCACTCGTGGGCGCTGATACGCCGGGTGATCGTGTCGAGGTTGGCGCCGGTCATCACCGTGTGTTGCACGGCGGCGGCGTCCGCATCGGTGAACACGGCTACCAGGTCGCCCCCGGCGACCAGGTACACATCGGCGGTTTCAGCCGGTGGGGGTGTCGGGGCGGTACGACGGCGCCCCGGGCCGTGGCCGGGGTGGCGGTGGGTGGTCATTGGTCATTGCCTTTCTGGTCTGGTGTGAGCGCCGGGGCCGGGCGTGGTGCCCGGCCACGGCGTATCGGGTCTGTTCGGTCAGGTCGTGGCCGTCGTGCCGTCGGCCCCGGCGGTGTTGCTCGGGTCGGCGCCCGTGCGGGTCATCAGCGCAGCGACCTCGCCGGTTGGTGCGGGCGGGTTGTCGGCGAGGGCATACTTCACCGGGGCCTCGCTGGTCATGATCAGCACGCCGAGTCCGTTGAGCTTGTTCATGCCGTTGCCGACCGCGCCCGAGCTACGGCCGCCCAACTCACGGCCGACGGTGCCCGGGGTGAGGTCGTGGCCGGGACCGAGGTCACGCATGAACGCTTCGACCTGGTTTCGTAGGCCGTTCTTGCCGAGTTTCGGCGACCCGTCGGTGTTGCTCTCGCCGGTGGTGCGTCCGGCGCGGCGGGTGGCGGTGACCGTGACACCGGTCTTGATCCGGTGCTTGTGGCCGCAGGTGCACACGCACTCGCGGTACGGGGCGGCGTTGGCGAGGTCCACCGTGGCGAGGTCAGCCTCACCACGCACCCACCGTTCCGGGGCGCTGTCACTGTCACCCGGCTTACGGACCGCCGCCCCGGCAACTTCCATCGCCGTAAGCACCCGGGCGACGACCTGAGCGCGTAGGCCGGACTGGTCAATCACGTCGGCCGCGCTCACGCCGTCGGGGTAGTCGCCGAGCACCGCAGCCACCATCACGATCTTCAGGTGGTCACCGGCGCCCGACGGCACGCCCGACACAGGTACCCCGGAAACCGGCGCCGCGTCTGCCGCCGCGTTGCCGCTCGCCTCACTGTCCGCCGAGGTCGCCTCGTCGGCCGCGCCCGGCGTGGTGTCGGTGCTCGTTGCCTCGTCTGCCGCCGCGTTGCCGCTCGCCTCACTGTCCGCCGGGGTCGCCTCGTCGGCCGCGCCCGGCATGGTGTCGGTGCTCGTTGCCTCGTCTGCCGCCGCGTTGCCGCTCGCGTCGCTGTCCGCCGAGGTCGCCTCGTCGGCCGCGCCCGGCATGGCGTTGGTGGTGGCTGCCTCGTCTGCCGCCGCGTTGCCGCTCGCGTCGCTGTCCGCCGGGGTCGCCTCGTCGGCCGTGTCCGGCGTGGTGTCGGTGGCGTCGTTGTTCGGGATGGCGGGTTCCCAGAGGTCGGCGCTTTTGCGGTTGCCGTTGGTCGGGCCGGGAGTGCGGATAGCGGTTCCGGCCGCCTCCATGACTTTGAGTGCCTCGGTGACGACCCCCAGCGAAAGGTTTTCCTGTCCGGCCAACTTACGGGCGGTCACGCCGGGGAGGCGACGAAGAGCCTCGGCGACAACAGACCGGGCCTCGTTGCTGCCGGCGGTGAGAAAAATGTTTGCGGTCATGGCGGATCCTCCACAGAAATGGGGTGGCAGCGAATACCGCATCGCGCTAGCGATTGTTGGCGGTTTCGCCGGGGCCGTTGTTTCGGTGCCCACGTCCATGGACCCTCGTTGCCGGTTGAATGTCAACCCCGTTTTCCAAGACTTTTTTCGTAACCATTCCGGATACCACCTACCCCTTCATTTCAGGGCCGGCTGTCCGGCCCGTAATAGGCGCTGCGGGGCGCTATGGTCCCCACTGGCGGACGTTCCCCGCGCTTGGGTATATCGGTATGGGTAGCGTTCGATCGGGGCGCGTATGGCGCGACGGCAGCGCTGCCGAACAGGGCGAATTCGGCCCGGCCCCGGGGTCAGGGTCCGGTCGGCGCCGGATACGCCGACCATCAATGAACGACGAACCCCGATACCTTGTGGCGAAAATCACTTCTTACCCCATCGCCCGAATGGCTGTTCGGCGACTCTTCGATGTGTTCTCCATTTGCCTCTTTTCAGCTCGGTACGACTCGCCGAATGGCCGCTATCTGATTGGCCCATCCGGATAGTTTGCTGACCCTTACCACGTCACCGGTTTTCGGGGCTTGCACGATCAAACCAGAACCGATGAACATTCCTACATGTCGCGGATCGGCGTGCGTGCCGCCGCTACCCGGGATCAATATCAGATCTCCGGGACGCAGATACGTCGCGCCCGGAACGGGGGTGCCGTCGTGTGCCTGGTCGCGGGTGGTGCGTCCGATGGTGACCCCGGCCGCCCGGTACGCCTGTTGCATCAGCGACGAACAGTCACACTGCCGCGCTGGCACGCCGGAGTGCGCGGCGGTGCAATCGCCGCCGAAGGTGTACGGGGTGCCGAGCTGGGCGAGGGCCCATCCGATCGCGGTCACGACCGGCGGCGGGGCGCCCGCCGGGAGGGTGAACCCGGGTGGCAGGGACACGGCCACGCCGGGCGGTGGTAGCCCGTGGCCGCCGTACCCGCCGCCGTAGATCACCGACACCACCCCGGCGGCGGCAGTGGCGATCAGCAGTACGACCGCCGCCGCCGCTACCGCGAGGCCGGTTGCTACCCGTCCCACGGGGTACCGTCCCCGGCGGGGATGAGATCGGCGAGGCTGACCCGCCCAGGTTGTCCGGCGACCCACCACACCGCACCCGCCGGCCCGCCCGCGTCGGGGGCGTGGTTGACGGTGGCGGTCGCCACGGTCAGCCCGTCCGGTGTCCCGGTGCGGGTGAGGTGGGTGTGCAGGTTGGCTTCCCGGGCGGTGGTGGGAAGCCAGAACAACACCGGGTAGGCCCGGGGTGGGGGTAGCGCGGCGTAGCCGGTCAGCTTGCCCACGACCCGGGACAGGGTTTCGGTGCCGAGATCGACTTCAAGCCAGAACGGCACGGCGCGCCCGCCGGTGGCCCACACGCCGTGTCCGTCGGGTCGGACCAGGTTGCCGGTCGCCGCGCGGCTTTGGGTTTCGTTGTACCACCGCGTCAACCGCCCGCCGTGGATGCGGGCGTGCCCGGTCAGCGCGACGAAGAACCCGTTTGTGGCGAGTAGGTGCGGCAGTGTCGGGGACATGGCGAGTCGGGCGGTGGCGTCGCGTACGGCGGCCGGTCGGGGCAGCGTGTCGCCGCGCCCGGCCGCCAGGATCGCCGCGCCGACCGGGCCGAGGGTCCACCGCCAGGATTGCGAGCCGGGCCGGTGGTAGTGCCGGAACCGGTCGAGGATGTCCCGGCTGAGCAGGGTGTTAAGCCGGTTGCGGGCACGGCCGAGGGAGCCGAACGCGAGGTCGACGAGCTGATCGGTGGTGAGGGTCTTGTGCTGGTCGAGCAGGTCGAGCAGGTGCCGGTCTCGGGGGGTGAGCCGGGTCAGTTCGCCGGCCACGACGGACGCCGTGAGGCGGGCACCGGTAGGGGCAGAGGCTTGTGCGCTAGTAGGAGTGATATCTCTTATCAGTCGGTTCCGGTTCACCAGACCTCCTCAGCGCCGTTGACGTGCGCGGATGGCGTGTTATAGGGGGTGGGGTCAAACGAGTCCTCGGACTCGTTGGAGAACTCGTTGGATTCCTCGTTGGACGGCTCGTGAGGGGTCTCGTTAGAACCCTCGCCCGCAGTGGCGAAGGTGTTGCGACCGACCAGATCCGGCACCGGAACCGGCGTCGCAGGCTCGGTTTCGGTGCTCGCCGTGACCGTCACCGCCGTGCCGAGCAGCTCCCGCCGGTGTTTGTGTGACAGCCCGGTCTGCTTGCGTGCCGCCTTGCGCAGCGCTTCGGAGCGGCCCTTGATCGGCGGCGGTGGGGGCTCGGTGTCAGCGGTCGCCGGTGGCACGACCCGACCGTTCGCTACGGGTCGCAGGACGACCTCGTAGCCGCCGAGGCGGATGAGGTCGCCGTCGTCCAGGTACGGGCGCAGGTGGCGGGCCTGGTCGACTGCGTCGCGCGGGGCGAGGGCGAAGTAGATCTTGTTGCGGGCGTTGGCGTCGATCGCCTCGACCATTTCCCCGGAGAGCTGGCCGAGGTACTGGTGGGCCAGAACGAACGAGGTGTGCAGGCCGCGGGCCTCGGCGAGGGCGTCATCGATACCGATCGGCAAATGCAAGAAGTTGTGACACTCGTCCAACACGACGGCGCAGTCGAGGCGTTGGTGTTCGGGAATGCGGGCGCGGACGGTGGTGGCCTGCCACAACCCGGCCAGCAGCAAGGAGCCGATGAGGCGGGTGCCGTCCTCGCCGATGACGCCTTTGGGTAGCCGGCACAACAGCACCCCGCCGTCGAGGATGTCGGCAAAGGAGAACGTGGTGGCCGGAACCCCGAACAGCGAGTTCGCCATCGGGTGCGCCAGCACCAGCCGCAGCCGCGACAGCAACGGCGCGGTCAGCCCGGCGCGCTGACCCGCCGGGAGACCGTCGAAGCCCTCCCAGAACTCGCCCAGAGTGTTGCCTTCCCACGCCTTCAAGGCGTTGGTCACGGCCTTGACCCGCGCTGTGCGCCACGCCGTGTCCGACAACAGTCGCGGCAATTGCGCGAGGGTGGACCCTTCGAGGTGGGCCAGGGTGAGCAGGGCGTGGTAGCAGAGGTCGGCGGAGCGGTGGCCCCACCAGCGCGCCCACACCTTGCTCATGACGGAGGTGAGGTTGGCGGCCACGTCGTGCGGGGTGCCGCCGTGCACGGCTGGGTCCAGCAGGTTTATCGCCGGTGGTGCGTGCCGCTCGTCCGGGTCGATCAGCACCAGCCGGTCACCGGCCGCTTTTGGCATCCGGTCGAGCAGGTCGCGGATCAGGTCGCCCTTGGCCGGGTCGAACGCCGCGACGCCCCGTCCCGCCTCGATGTCGGCGAGGATCATGTTCATCAGCAGGGTGGTCTTGCCGGTGCCGGTAGGGCCGAGCACGTTCAGGTGGTAGCGGCAGTCGTTGAGGGAGATGCCAATCCTCGTGGCGGGGCCGGCGTTGGCAACACCGATCACCTTGCCGCCCAGGCCGTGCCGCTGGTCAAGTGGCACCAGGTTAAGCCGGCGGCCCTGCGAGGCGGAGGCGGACACGGTGCCGTGGTGGTGAGTGGTGGTCACGGGATGCTCCAAACGGTCGGCTTGTCGCCGGGGTCGTCGGCGGGTTTCGGCGGTGCGGGGTGGCGGGTGGCGGGGCCGGGCCGGAAGACATCGCGGCCCCCGGGGCGGCGGCGTGAGGCGGCGGCGGGCAGGCCGTAGGCGGCCGGTTCGGTGGGCAGCCCGGCCAAAGCGGCGGCCTCGCCGACGGCGGCCAGACTCATCCGGGTCTCGGGCACCCACCGCTGCGCCGCCGCGGTGGTGCCGCCTCGCAGCCGGCGGCGGGTGAAGTGCGCTGACAGGAGTCCGAACCCGCTGGTGATGTCGGCGGCTGCGGACAGGGCGGCGGCCTTGGTCGGACCGGCTCCGGTGGCGTAGATGGCGACGAGTAGGTGCGGGGCGGCGGTGAGCTTGCCGCGCGCCTGCCGCGCCAGCTCGGCTAGGTACGGGTCATGCGTGGTCCGCCGCGCGCCGCCGCTGCCCGACGGGCCGGGGGTGACCGCGTTGAGTACGCCGAGGATCAGCGCCCGCAGCCCGTCGGCCAGCAGCCCCACCGCCCGCGACGCACCCCGGGTCTTGCGGGCACGTTCGGGGTGGGTGCTCGCGCGGCGCAGTGCCCGCATCCGGTGCGCCGGTGCCCGGCTGATGTGGACTTGGAGCAGGCCACCGCCGGTGCGCCCGGCCGAGGCGAGCCCGTCGAACACCGCCCGCAGCTGGTCGTCCTCCGGACGGGAGCCTTCGAACCGGGTGGTGATCGGGCTGGGCGGGTTGTCCACGAGGGGCAGCCAGTCCGGCTGCGTCGGCAGGAGCGCGAGGGTGGTGGCGGTGCCGCCCGCCACGGCCGGCGGCGGGGCCTGCCCGACGCGTACCCCGGGCCAGCCGCGCTGCAGCAGCCGCAGGACGGCGGTCGGGTTCACCCCGGGTGGCAGCCACAGTCCGGCGCGCATCCCGTGCTGGTCGGCCTGGACCTCCCACACGATCCGGGCCGGGCGCAGCGCCCACCGACCTGGGGCGGGCAACGCCGTGGCCAGGAGCCGCCACAGCCCGGCGGTGGCGGCCGGGGTAGCGGTGACCGGCGGAACGATCTGCAACCACCGCGCCTGCGCAGCGTGAGAGCGCCAAACCCGGCGGCGCCACACCTGCCATGCCACGACGAGGACGACCAGGACGGCGAGGGCAGCGAGCAGCAGCGGCCACCGGGTACGGACGAACTCGGCCACGGCTGTCGCCTTCGGCCCCCAGGTGCCGCATAGCAGTTCCCCGAGCAGCCCGTCGGGCATCTCGTCCCGACCGGGCACACACCCGCCCGGGGACGGGGACGATGGCGGGGACGGCGCGGCCAGCAGCGGGGACGAGGGGTGTGACAACCTGCCGACGAGGGACATGAAGGGCTCCTCCGTTCACGCGGGGTAGGGGTGTTACCGGCAGGCGGTCGGTGGACCGGTGACCACGAGGTCGTGCTCGATGTCGGAGGCGAGGCTGTGGAACGCCACCCGCGACGAGCCACTTGCGAGGAGGGCATCGCCGCGTGAGCTGGACAGCAGGAACGCCCGTTCCCCGTCGGTGAGCCCGAATGCGTCGGTGACGGCGTCGATGGCCTGCGGTGCTTGCCGTAGCAGCACCTGCGTTGCGGCGTTGGAAACCACTGCCCGGCCAACCTCGGTGGCGAGCACGTCGGCGGCGTCCTGTGTAATCACAGACAGCCCGGTGTTGTATTTGCGGGCGGACTTCGCCAGACGGAACAGGAACTGTGCGCCGAGGCCCTGCCGGAGCATCAGCCACGCCTCGTCCACCAGCACCAGCCGTCGAGGGGTGCTGGCAGTGCGGTTGGTGGTGCTGACCGTCTTCCAGATCGCGTCGAGGATGAGCAGCGTCCCGACGGGCTTCAGCTCCTCGGGTAGGTCCTTGATCGCGTAGACGACGAGGTGCCCATCCGCCGCGGTGGTGGTGGGACCGTCGAACAGGCCCTTGAACGAGCCGGCGACGTACGGGTGTAGTCGCGCGGCGAGGGTTTGTCCTGCTTCACCGGTGTCCTTCAGTGCTTCGGTGACGTCGGCCAGCAGCGGCGCTGGCCGCCGCCATGTGCGTGGGTCGGTGGTGATGCCCATGCCCCGGTACGCGGCGAGGACTGCGACGTCGAGGGCGGCGGCTTCCTGCGGGGACACCCCACCGGTAGCTGTGGTGCCGTCGCCGCTGGTGAGGACGGCAACGAAGGTTTGCATGAACAGTGCCCGCCGCACGAGAGCGTCATCGCCGTCCCCGGCAGAAAGGTCGAGCGGGTTGATCCGCACTCCCGGTGTACCGGGGCGGATGATGGTCCCGCCGACTGCCTCCGCTAGGCGGACATACTCGTCTTCGGGGTCGATAACCCTGGCCTCGACGCCGAGGTAGAGGTTGCGTAGCAGGTCGAGCTTGGCCAGGTAGGACTTGCCTTCACCGGAGCGGGCGAGGATCACGCTGTTGTAGTTGGGTTGCGCCCACCGGTCCCACACCACCACACCCGGGGAGTGCAGGTTCAGCCCGTAGAGCACACCCATCCCGGTGTCCCCGGCCGTAGTGGGTAGATCCGGGGAGGTGAAGGGGAACGCGGCGGCGAGGGCGTCGGTGTCGAACGTGCGCCCCATATTGAGGGCGTCAAACGCGAGGGGTAGGCCGGTGATCCAGCCCTGAAGCTGCCGCCAGGTCGCCGGGGCCACATCCAGCAGCAGCGACGACGCGAGGGCACGGACCTCGGTCACCCGGTCCGCGAGCTCGTCCTCAGTGTCGGCGTGCACGGTCAGGTACAGCCCCACCCGGAACAGTCGGGCCTCGCCCCGGGCCACGCGGGCGGCCAACGCGGCGGCGTCCCCCGCTGCCGCGTCCAGCTCCGGGTCATCCAGGCGGCCCTTCGCGGCGTCCTGCCGGCGGCTCGCCTCCATCCGGCCGCGCTGCTTACGTAGCCGCTGCGACGCCACCACCGGCGGAACGGGTTCGATGTGCAAGGACACGTCGACCCGGCCCGGGTAGGCAAGGAGGGGTTCGAGCCAGCCGGGGCCGACCTCGGCCGGGTAGCCGGTCACGGCGAGAGCGGCGGTGTAGCCATCTGCGACCCGCACCGATCGGCCGGCGACCTCGACGGCGTCCGGGCTGCCGGGGACGGCCGTCCCCACCTCGGGGACGGCGTGGGGACGACGACGGTTCAGCAGGTTCACGGCGCCTCACTTCCATCGGTGTCGGGGACGGCCCGTCCCGCGCCGGCCGACACCGGCGGGGACGACAGGGACGGCGTAGCGCAGGGGTTGAGCGCGCCCGCGAGAGTGCCGGCGGCCTCGGCCGGGTCGAGCACCCTCGCGGCGACCTCGCAGCCAGACAGCGCACGCACCGTCTCGGCGGCTTGATGGGCCGCGTGGCCGGGGCCGCGTTTGCTGCGCACCGCGACGGTGATGTGCCGGTGCAGCAGCTCCCGCCGGGTGGCAACCTCCTCGAGAAAGGCCGCGTGCGACCTCGCGGCGTCTTCGAGGGCGGGGTCTGGTAGTTCGGGTGCGTAGGCGAGGATCCGGTCGGCCACGTGGGTCAAATCGACTCGCTGCGCGCGGACCAGGATCTGCGCCGGCCCGTCCAACGAGTGCAGCCAGCGGGCGAACCCAGCGACCAAGCCGTTCTGCTCCGCTGCGGTGCGCAGCCCGAACGCCACCGTGGAGGCCGCGACGAGGCCGGTGGTGCCGTCGGGGCCAAGATCGACCAGGCCGTCGGCGGTGATGCCCTTTGCCGGCAGGCGCAACGGTGCGGGCAGCGGGAGCCGGTCACCCGGCCCCCGCGTGGTGGACACCCAGGCCGGGGCCGGCGTGATCGGGCCCTCGGACGGCACCAGCCGGCCCGGGGCACGATAGTGGCGCAGCGCGGCGCGCAGCCACACATCGAGGCTGATCCCGTCGCGGCGGCCGACGGCCAGGTAGAACGCCGCGCCGAGGATCGGCACACAGCAGGCGGCGAAGACCAGCGGCGGCACCACCGTCGCCAGGGCGGTCCACGCCGCGTACAGCACCAGGCCGGTGACGGTCAGGATGACCAACTGCCGACCCGTCAGGTTGAACGCGATGCGATCAGCCCGTTCCACATCAGCGGGTACTCGCGCGCGAAGCGGCGCCTCATCGTCACGGCGACTCATCAGCTACCTGCCTCTCCGGGACGGCGCCGCACTGTCGGCGGGGACGGCCGTTGCGGGGACGGGGACGGGGACGGGGGTGGGGACGGGGGTGGGGACGATGCCGGTCGGAACACCGGAGCCGCACTGCCCGCCGGTCGAGGCGGGGACGGACGCAGCGGGGCTGGGGACGGCCGCGCGGCCGGTGCCGGGCGTGGGGACGGCCTCACGCCCAGTGTTGTGGTGGCCGTCGGTGAGCCGCCCCGGGTGGACTGGCGAGGTGCGGTGGTGGGCCGCCGGGCCATCGTGGGTCGGGTCGGCGGTGCGGAGGAGAAGACTGGCGTGAATGGCGCCGGTGGGCGGCGTGGCGCGCTCTGCTGTGCTGGCGGGTTGGAGAACACTGCCGCGGGTGCCGGCCCTTGAGGTGTCGGGCTCGTCGGTGCGGGCGTGGTGTTGCTGAACGCTGGCGGGGTGGGCGGTGTACGCGGTCGAGGGGTGGCTGGTTGTGGAGGGTTGGGCTGCGAAAACGCCGGGGTCGGGGCCGGACCGGTCGGGGTCGCCGTTGGGGTATCCGACCGGGCCGGGTGGCTCAACGCGGGTGCGCCAGCGGTGCCTGCCGGCACCGACAATGGGGTTTGCGTGACAGGGGCGTTACTAAACGCCACCGGGGTGGGTTGGGGCGGCCGGGACAGCGGCGGGCGTGGGGTACCCGGACGGCCCCTGACGGCGGGGACGGGCCGAGCGGTGCTCGACTTTGCTGCGTTGCTGGTGGTGGTCACGACCCGTTGGCGGGCAGCCGTCCCCGTGCGGGTGGCGCGGCGGCCTGCGCCGATGGACGTGGCGGCGGCCCCGAGGGTCTTGACCATGACGTATGCCTGCAGGAGTTGCCCGAGCAGCCCCCGGCCCTGGTTACGCAACCCGAGCGGGGCGAGGACGAACTGTTTGGCTAGCCCTGGCAGCTTGGTCAGTAGCCATAGCATCGTGACGCAGACCAACACTCCGAGCAGGCCGCTGGTGGTGGCCGGTACGCCCATGAGGACCAGCCCGTGGGGGGTGAGGAACACCCTCACTGTGGCCAGGACGATCACCGCCTGGGCCACCTGCAGGCCGAGGCACGCACCGAAGGCCCGCCACCAGGTGTAGGCCAGGCCCTCGGTCTGCGGCGTCGCGTGACACGCCAACGCCAACGGTGCGACCCCGACGAGGACGACGAGTAGCGCCACCCGCAGAAGGAACGTGATGACCACGACGATGCCGAGGACGACCACGGCGATGACCAGCAGCGCGAGCAGAATGTTCGGGCTACTGGGAGCAGTCAGGGGCTGGTCGAGGATCCCGACGATCGCGGACGCCGCTGCCGGTCCGTCGACTCCCTGGCCGGCGATGGCGGCGGTCAGGGCGTTGGTTGCCTCGATCGCCTTGCCGCACAGGATGAGGGAGACATTCGAGATCACCGCCCCGAGGGCCAGCCGCGGCGCGATCTCCTTGAACCCGTAAGCCGTCTGGAGGGTTTCGCGGGAGGCGATGATGAACCCGCCGGCGATGATGAACAGCACGTAGATGCCGTTCGCGGCGACCAGGCTGGTCGTCCAGATCGCCCTGACGTGCTCACTGCCGGTCAGATCCGGCGTGGACAGTGCTGTGCGACCGAGGGTGTCCATCACCGGCGTGAGGCCGGTCTTGGCCAGCCACAGTAGGAACTCGTTGATGGCCTTACGGATCTGCCCGGGGATATCGAACATGCCAGGGCCGTCGGTCCCGCTATCGGGTGGGGGTGCTGCGGGCGGGGACGGCCCTGGGGACGGGGCGGGTGTCGGCGGGGACGACGGGGCGGGCGGGGTCGGTCCGTCCGGTGGCGGCGGGGGAATCGGCGACGGTGTCTCGGGCACGGGGGCCGCTGTCGGGGACGGCCCACCCGGAGCGGGGACGGGTTCCGGGGACGGCTGCGCCGATGCCGTCCCCGCGAACACGGGACCGCTGGCGAGCCCGATGCCGAGCACCACGACCACCAGCCGGACCCGACGGCGCGACAAGGCGGAGTAAGAGTGGGTCATCAGGCCACCCACTGGCCGACGATCGTGACGAACAGCGGCGCCAGCATCGCCAGGGCATAGCCGATCGCTGCGGACCTGAGCGCGAGTTTGGCCTTCTCCACCTCGCCGGGATCACCGTTAGCGGCGGCGTAACGAAGCCCACCCACGGTGAGAAAGAGCGTGGCGACGGCGACGAGGATGCCGACCAGCCAGGCACGGATGTTGTTGACCACGGCCTGAATCGACTCGGCGGCGAAGGCCGCGTCCGGGGTACCGGCGGCAGCCAACAGGGCGGCGACGGTGACCGCGACAACCGGGGTAAGCAGACGCACGGTACGGGTCAACCGGCCGTCGCGCTGGTGACCTGCCGGGCGGCGTGCGGTCGGGTGCGGGTGGGGCGCAGTGTGGTGGTTCATGGGACGTGGGCACCTTCCAGCAGGAGCCCAGCCCCCACACCCACACAGGCGCGGGGGCTGGGCGAACGGGTGAGGAAAGGTGGTGACCTCGACCGGCGCTCCTGGCCGTCCTCCTTCGAAGGGTTCGGCGGGGCCGTTACGGAATGTCAGCGCCGTCAGCGGGGCCGGTCAAAGCCGGTCACCAGGTGCGGGAAAGTCCCGCACTAAGAGATACAGATTTCGGCCCGGTTTTCGACATCGCACCGTCAAGATGCAGGTCCGGCATGGTGCACCGGATCAGGGGCAAGGGTCATCGTGGCCTCGGCGATCACTGCCTTGTCCTCGTCGGACAGGGCGCCGCAACGGATCCCCGCGACCAGGCGCTCCTCGGCCCGTTCACGCGCCTTGTAGACCGCTTTCGTCGCCTTGCCGAAGCGCTGCGCGTAGTCGGCCACCGACACGCCTTCCAGGCGGGTCGCGCCGATCAGCCCTGCCTCCGCAAGGGTGATGACCCGGGCCGCAACCGCGCGGGCCAGCACAAAGTCCGGATGCCCTGCACCGGAGGGCACCGGCGCCTGAACCGCCGGGACTTTGGTGCGCGGCTCATCGACGCGCAGCGCCGCACGGGCGGCGGTGACCGTCGCCGACAGCAGCCGCTGCGCCACCCTGGCCCCGCCGGGCTTCACCGTGCCCAGAGCGGCGACGAACGCAGTCAGCAGCTCGGCCTGCACGTCACCGGAGAAGCCGCGCAGCCGGTAGGCCGCCTGCCGCAGCCCCGGCAAGGCCACCCCAACGGCGCCGACCACCCAAGCCGGGCCGTCGGTGCGGGCACGGCCAATGAGCAGCCGCCACACCTGGTCGCTCGTGGCGTAGTCGCAGGAGGGGTGCATCAGGATCGCCGCCAGCTCCGACAGCGCGATCTGCCGACGCGGCAGCCCTCCACCGAGGCCGGCACCGTCCACCGACAGCGGCTCCGGACCGGTAGCCAGCAGGCGCAGCGAATTCGCGGCGACATCAAAGGGTCGCTCGCCGTACACCAGACACGGCGAGTCCAGACCAACAGCGGCGGGCAGCACGGAAGAGTCGAACTCAGACATGGACAACCCCCGAAAGGTGGGTGTGGGATACCGGCGCCTCGCTGGGCGTCCGGCGGGAACAGCACCCATCCCGCCACTCGGGTGTAACAGATCATGAACACTGTCGATCTTGTTCAAGGGATCGCAGCGCGTGTTCCACCCTTGCGCTAGCAGCCCAGCCAGTCTCCGCACCCCACACGCCTACCGAGGGGTGTAACAGGGATGCCGAGCTGCGTGTTCAACCCTTCGTTGGGCGTAGGTACAGCCCCAGCCCTCCCTCGGCCGAGAACGCGCCGTGAACATCAACGACCAATGGCACCGAGCGATCGCGCGCGTTCGAGTGACGGAGCTTGGCCACCCTCGGGCGGGTCGAGAACCACCTATTTTGATCTTGTTATATCTACGGGTGGATCTTGTTGCAGGTGCCGGTGATTCTGCTTCCATAGAGTTGATCATGCTGTAAGGACTTGGCGATTCAGCCGATGTCTGGCGGCAGGCCCAAGTCACCGTCGAGACCACCCCAAACCCCGGTACCCGCCTCGCCGCGAAAGTAGCCGCCACCAGCCGCCCCGACGCGCCGCAGCTGGCCCGAAAGGTCCTCGACGCCGTCGTGCGCTCCTCACCGGCCGGGGCGGCGACCGTTGACACCGATTCGGATACGGGGCTGCCGGTGGGCGGCGTTGGGTATATGGGCGCCGTTGCGGTTCCGCACCGGGTCGGTGGTGGAGCTGATGCTGGTCGTGCCGGCGCTCGTGCTCGCGGGCGGATTCAGCACATGGATGCTGGCGACCGCGTAGACAGCCGGCGGGTTCCCGCTCGGTGGGGTCTTGTCACATGTGCGAAACTTCGCCCCGGCCGGGCCCGTGCAGCCTGGAGACAGCGGCCCTGAAAGACGGTTGGGGCATCAGCGTGAGCACTGGACCCAGTCGACGTGAAAGCGCAGCTCAGCGGCGCTGATCACGTGACGACGCGCTGCCGTGACGCTGGATGCACCAGTGGCCGGCACTTCGAACCCATGTAGAAGTAATCAAGGCCAGTTAGATACTATTTCTGCGACCGCAAAGGGTTTGGATGGGGACGCCGCTGCCAACTAGCAACGACGCCCCCGTGGTGTTACTGCTTACGTGAGTTGCGCCTCACGTTGAGCAACAGGATCAGCACGAGGAGCCCAACCCCAGGGTTGGGCTCCTCGTTGCTGGTCAGTGCCTCAAAGGCAGAGACCAGCTCACAGGCCACGCCAAGCTCTACAGCTAAGGCGATCTTGCGATTTTCCTGTTCCTCGGGTGATTCCACCATCGATCCCTTCCGTCGGATGCCTCGCTACGGGAGCCCGAAAAGGCCCCCCGCGATCCTGCGGGCCCGCCGTGGCACCGAGTCGGGGGATCAGACGGTCGAATACACCGGGTCCACACAGTACCGGAAACCCAGAACTGGTTGTCCGATAGTCGATGGCTGGACATCCGGCGGCCGCGGGCGTAAGCAACCGCGCGGCACCAGTAGCCTGGCGTCCGCTGCGCGACCCGATCACTCCGACTTTGACGACGGCTGATCCGCGCCGTCGTCGGGTCGCAGCGCCCCGGTACAGCGCAGCGTGGAGCGGCCCACACCCAGGTGCACGGCGCGTTCCAACTCGGCGGCCAGCGCGGCGACGGCGATTCCGGTCGACATCACATCCCGCCGCACACGCTGTCGCATCGTCGCGTTCAGGGCTTTGAGCTGCGTGTTCAACCTCAAACTGATCTTGTTATTGGGGTGTGACAGGCGGCTCCAGATGCCGCCCGGCGGCGGCGTCGAGGTCGGGCCGATGTCGAAAACAAGCCCGGAATCTGTATCTCTATGTGTCAGCGCTCGTCGGCGGACACGGCCCACGCCCCATGCCGCAGACCCAAACCCCCCACACCCGCCCTCCGGCACCCGTCGCCCTGTTGCTCACCCCGACCCACACCCGCCGACCCACCAACCCGGCCGGGCGGCCGCTACCCGACTGGTACGGCATCCACCCCGACCACGTCGCCCACCTGCTCGCCCGCTACACCCGCCACGGCGACACCGTCCTCGACCTCGACGGCCACCCGACCGTTACCGCCGCCGCCGAACACCTACACCGCCGACCCGGCCTCGCCGTCACTAACGGTGAACACACGCACCTGCAGCCCGAAACCCTCGACGGACACCCGACCCGCAACACCCGACACGGAGCCGGACTCGTCCTGGCAACGCTGCCGCGCCTGAACATCGACAGCCGCGACCCGAACGACCTCAGCCAGGCCATCGGCGCCTGGCAGACGCTGCTGCGCCCCGGCGGCTTCCTCCTCGTCCTACTCACGACCGGACCGCAGGTGAACGCGCTTTGGCACCGCTCGGTGGTCATCGCCGCAGCGCGCACCGCCGGGCTGCTTTACCACCAGCACATCCCGGCGCTCCTGGTTCCGCTGCCCAAGGTCGAGCCACTCACCGACACCCGACCCGCGCCCCGCCCACCACTGCACGCCGGGCGCCACGTACGGGCACACCGGGACCTTCTTGTGTTCGCGTCGATGACTCCGGAGGCCGCCAATGTCTAAGTTCTCGTCAACCGCCCATCCCGTCACCGGCTGCTCTGCCACAGCCGAGCTACTCGGCCAGGGCTACCCCGGGTCGGTGTGGGCGACCGGGCAGCAGCCCTCCCGAGAGCTACGCAAAGGCCGCTACACCCCGGAATCGATCACCCACCCCGGCAAGATGCTGCCCACCATCGCCCGCTACGCCATCAACACCTACACCGACCCCGGCGACCTCGTGCTCGACCCGATGGCCGGCATCGGCACCACCATGGTCGAAGCCATGCACCTCGACCGCCACGGCGTCGGCATCGAGTACGAACAGCGATGGGCCACCCTCGCAGCGGTCAACCTCACCCTCGCCGAACGACGCGGCGCCCCCGGTACCGGACGGGTCTACACCGGCGACTCCCGGCAGCTACCCGCCCTGCTGCCACCACAGATGCACGGCAAGGTCGCCCTCGTCGTCACCTCACCGCCATACGGGTCCTCCACCCACGGCCAGGTCCGCACCCCCGGCCCCCGACACGGCAAGATCCAAAAGGTTCACCACCGCTACGGCACCAGCGACAACCTCGCCTACCGCGACCACAACACCATCGCCACCGGCTTCACCGACATCCTCACCGGCTGCCGAACCGTCCTACGACCCGGCGGACACCTCGTCATCACCGCCCGCCCATACCGCCGCCACGGCGAACTCATCGACATCCCCGGCATGATCGTCGCCGCCGGACACACCGCCGGACTCGAACTCGTCGAAGAATGCATCGCCCTCATCGCCGCCGTCCGCAACGGCCGGCTCACACCCCGCGCCTCCTTCTTCCAAATCAAAAACGTCGGCGACGCCATCGACCTCGGCGACCCACAGTGGCTTGTCCAGCACGAAGACGTGATCATCTTCAAGGCGAAAAGCGAATATTGATGAGTGATCGCCTGCCGGAGCAGACGATCACGACCTCCGCGTCGAGACCAACACCGACCGTCGAGTTTCGTATCGAACCAGTGTTAGCCGACACCGTGGCCTGCGCGCTCCTGACCTTGCTGCAACGCTCGCCAGCGACGAATAGTCAGGAGCCCGCCGAGTCCACAGACGCTTGATCCCTTAATGCCGGTATGCGTGGATCTGATAGCGACACGTCCACGGTAACCCCATTCCCGGGTGACCGTGGGCGCGCACCCCACAACACCCGAGAGGCACTCTTCGTGACCACCGACGTACCTCGCATCGAAGATGCGACTGCCACCCTCGCTGACCACGAACATCAACGGTTCGCGTTTTACGGCCGCGTTTCCACCGAGGACCAACAGGACCCTGTAGCCTCTAGGAACTGGCAGCGCAACCGCGCCACCGGCCTCATCGAACCGGCCAGCGGCATCATCGTCGCCGAATTCTTCGACGTCGGCCTGTCCCGCTCCCTGCCGTGGAAGCGCCGGCCCCAGGCCGCCAAGCTTCTCGACGTTCTCGCCGACCCTAACCGCGGTTTCGACGCCGTCGTGATCGGTGAGCCCCAACGCGCCTTCTACGGCAACCAGTACAGCCTGACCATGCCCGTTTTCTCGCACTACGGCGTCGGCCTGTGGGTGCCGGAAGTCGGCGGCGCGATCGACCCCGAGTCCGAAGCCCACGACCTGATCATGAGCGTCTTCGGCGGCATGTCCAAAGGCGAACGAACTCGGGTGAAAGTCCGCGTCCGCACCGCAATGACCTCCCAGGCGAAAATCGAAGGCAGGTTCCTCGGCGGACGCCCACCCTACGGATACCGCCTCGCCGACGCCGGACCACACCCCAACCCAAGCAAAGCCGCCGACGGCCGCCGCCTACACAAGCTCGAACCCGACCCGACAACCGCACCCGTCGTACGCCGAATCTTCGCCATGTACCTCGCCAACAACGGCTACTTCGCCATCGCCGAGGCACTTACCCGCGACGGCATCGCCTCACCATCAGCCGCCGACCCCGCCCGCAACCCCCACCGCACCGGCGAAGGCTGGGCCAAAAGCGCCGTCAAAAACATCCTGTCCAACCCCCGCTACACCGGCCGCCAGGTATGGAACAAACAACGCAAGGACGAGGTACTCCTCGACGTCAACGACGTCGCCCTCGGCTACGAAACCCGCATGCGCTGGAACGACAAGAACTCGTGGGTATGGTCCGACACGATCGCCCACCCACCACTCGTCACCGTCAACGACTTCGAACTGACCCAAACGATCATGAACGCCAGCGGCAGCGGCCGCACCAGCACCCAACCACGTAAAGCGCGCTACCCCTACATCCTTCGCGGACTCATGCTCTGCGGGCTGTGCGGACGCAAAATGCAGAGCCACCAGGCACACGAGACCGCCTACTACCGATGCCGCTACCCCAACGAGTACGCCCTGGCCAACCACATCCAGCACCCCCGCAACATCTACGTCGCAGAACGAGACATCGTCCCCGCACTCGACAACTGGCTCCTCACCGTGTTCGCCCCGCACCGACTCACCGACACGATCCGCCGGCTCCACGCCGCCCAACCCCACACCGAACCCGACACCGCCACCCCGAATATCACCGCTGCCAACAAGATCATCGCTGCGTGCGACGCCAAACTCCTCCAGTACCGCGCCATCGCAGACGCTGGAGGCGACGCCACCACCATCGCCACCTGGATCGCCGAGGTCAACGCCCAGCGCGCCACTGCCCTCGCCCAACGCGACACCGCAACCGCACAGAAACAGGCTCCTGACCACCTCACCGAGAACGACATCCGACGCCTCGTCGGCAGCTTCGACAACATCCGCAACACCCTGCGCGACGCCCGCAGCGAGGACAAACGCACCGTCTACCGCGAGCTACGGCTCACCCTCACCTACAACCCCGGCCAAAACAAAATCAGCGTCGAGGCCAAGCCCGACGCTGATTACTGTGGGGTAACTGTACGTGTCCGAGGGGGGACTTGAACCCCCACGCCCTATACGGGCACTAGCACCTCAAGCTAGCGCGTCTGCCATTCCGCCACCCGGACTTGCTTTGCTAAGCCTACCGCGAGGACCGAGGTGATCTTCTCACCTGTCGGCTACCCGGAGGGCCGCACGAGGAGTTACTGTACACCGCCCAGATGGATCATGCACATCGGCTCTCGGCGGGCGGCGATACCGGACAGGAGTGCTGTTGCAGTAGCGTCGGGGCACGTCGGGCCGGCAGCATGACCACGTGTCGTATCCCTCGCCCACCCCCTTGGCCGCGGTGCGGCAGCGGGCTCTCGCTCTGCGTCACGCCGGCGACCTGGCTGGCGCGCGTCAACTCCTCACCGACGCCGTGGAGTCGGCCCATCCGCCACCGTACGGTCCGGATCATCCCGAGGTTCTGGACACCGCGCACCTCCTGGCGCGACTGCACCGGGAGGCTGGCGACCCGAGCGCCGCCCGCCGGGTGTTGGAGGAGGCGCTCGCGGCGGGTGAGCGCCTCCGGCCGGACTCCGATCCCCGGTTACTGGTGCTCGTCTTCGAGCTGGCGAGCGTCGCGGACGAACTCGGCAACCGACACGAGGCCCGCCGCAACCTCCATCGGATCTTGATCGCCGGTCCGGCGGCGCTCGGGGCTGACCATTCGTCGGTCCGCGCGGCGCGGGCCTACTTCAACGGGGCCGGCCTGACTGACGGCACGTCGAGCCCGTCGAGCCCGTCGAGCCCGTCGAGCCCGTCGAGCCCGTCGAGCCCGTCGAGCCCGTCGAGCCCAGAGCACCATCTGGGGCATCCGGGGACCAGGACAGCCGAGCCGCCGCCCTCGAACGTTGCAAGGGCACAGACGCCGGCGCGGTCCACGTACGGCACTGTGGACGCCCGCCCCGCACCTGGGGTTCCCACCAGTGAACCCGAGCCGGTCCCGCCCCGGATGGTGGACGACACGGTTGTCGGTGTGCTGCCGGCCGCGCACCAACCGCACCGCCACACCGTCCCCACTCACCCGGCACCGGCCCGGGAGCCGCAGCGGCGCGACCGGAACTGGACGGTGGTGGCCGCGGTGCTCGCCGCGGCGGGGGTGGCCACGGTGGCGATCGTCGGCACGGGACTGGTGGTGCTTCTTCGGGGCGATCCGGCGGCCACTCCACTGCCGGAGACGCCGCGGGCGTCGGCGGCGGGAACGCCGAGCGGGGTACCGAGTGCGCCGCCGCCGACGGACCTGAGTTTGCGGGACGACCTGAGCTCGGTCACTCTCACGTGGACGGATCCGTCCGACGGCACCGTTCCGTTCGTGGTGGCTGCCGGCCAGGCGGGGCAGGAGCTGGGGATGAACGGTCGGGTGGAGCCGGGGCGGACCAGCTACACGATCAACGGTTTGAGTGCCGGGGTGGACTACTGTTTCACGGTGCTGGCGGTGTATTCGACGGAGACGTTCACCACGTCCGGGCAGGTGTGCACCAATCGCGAGCGATAGATTGCCGGGCAGTACGCTGCGTGTGCGCCGACGAACGGTACGGGTTCCCTTACCGCTGCAGAGCCAAATATGATGGCGGCCGACTTCTGGGAGGGCCGCCGTCTTCGGACCCGTCACCTGCTCGCACGATACGGGGAGGCAATTGGTTGTGGCCACCGTCGATGATGGGGCGACTCCGCGTCGCAGGTTTCGTGGTGGGCTGGTCACCATCGCCACGGTGGCGGCGCTGCTGGGCGCGATGGGGCTGACTGTGCTCGGGGTGGGCGCCGCCGACAACGCGGTGGCCACCTTCGACGCCAGTTCCTGGTTGTGGAGCAGTGCTCGGGGTGAGTTGGCCCGGGTGAACGGGGTGACGGCGCGGGTGGACACCCGGCTGGAGGTTCCGGGCGCGCAGCAGCATCCGGTGCAGGTCACTCAGACCGACCGGCTACTCATCTTGCGGGATCTGAGCACGGGCCAGGTCAGCTCGCTGGACCTGGCCACGTTGCGGATCCTCGCGACCTCCCCCACCACGCCTGGTCTCGGGGTGAACGTCGTGCTGCACGAGGAGGCGGCGTTCGTGGTGGACGCGGTGCAGGGCATCGTCCGGCAGCTCGATCCGCGGTCGCTGTCGCCGGTCGGCGAGTCGGTCCGCTTTCCGCCGGGCATAACGGGTGGTTCTTTTGACGGTACGGGCCGACTGTGGATCGCCGTGCCGAGTGAGGGGACCGTCTCGGCGATCAGCGCCGCGCCGCTGCCGTCATCGTCGGCCGGCACCGAGGGGGGCCTGAGTCCGGAGCTGATCGAGACGTACGACGTGACCGAGCCCCATCACGAGTTGATGGTGTCCACTCTCGATGAGGGTGTGGCGGTGCTCGACCGGACGGCGGGCTCACTGGTCATGGTGCGTGCGGGGGATGTGACGCGGACCCCACTGGTGACCTCCGCGCCGGCGGTGCTGCCCGCCCGGACCAACGGGTCGGCGGTGCCGGTGACGGTGCCGTCGCAACGGCAGGTGCACGTGGTCACCGACGGGGTGGTCACGAACTTCACGGTGCCCGGCGACGGGGGCGACCTCAGCCCGGCGGTGTCCTGGGCGGGCCGGTTCTACTGCGCCGACGAGGCCACCGGCACCGTGTACGTGCTCGACGAGGCCGGCCGGCTGGTCGATTCGATGTCCGGCGCACCGGCTGGTCCGCTCGAGCTGGAGGTTCGGGAGAACCACCTGTTCATCAACGCTCCGGACGCGTCGGTCGCCCGGGTGGTGGACGACCGGCACCGGATGCGGGAGGTCGACAAGTACGCCAACGACGTGCTGGGCGGTGACCCGCCGCCCGCTCCCCCGCCGCCGCCTCCGCCGCCGAAGCCGAAGGAGAGCCGGCCGGGTCCACCGCAGGCGGTCACCGCGGCGGCCGGGGACGCCCAGGCCCGGGTGAGCTGGCGGGCCGCCGCCGCCAATGGCGCCGAGATCATCAAGTACGTGGTGTCCGGCGGTGGGCGGCGGGTCGAGGTCGGCGCCAACCAGCGGGCGGTGGAGATCAAGGGGCTGACCAACGGGGAGACGTACGCCTTCTCGGTGTTCGCGGTCAACGCCAAGGGGGACGGCCCGGCCCGGACCAGTAACCCGGTGACGCCGACGGCGGAGGTGCCGGATCCGCCGGCGGACGCGACCGCCGAGGCGCGCCCGGACGGGACGGTCGCGGTGCGCTGGCCGGCGGCGAACGGGCAGGGCAACACGATCGACCGGTACGTGGTGACGGCCACCTCGGCCGGCACGAACTCCCTGGCCGGGGAGGCGACCGGGACGGAGCTGGTGGTGCCGGCGGGCGAGTTGGAGTTCGGCCGGCAGTACGCGTTCTCGGTCGTCGCGGTCAATGACAGGGGTGCGGGTTCGGCGGCCTCGCCGGTGAGTAACACGGTGGTGCCGTTCGCCCCGCCGGGGGAACCGGTGGAGCTACGGGCCACGACGGTGGCAGAGCAGCCGGGGACGGTCGCGGTGCAGTGGGGGCCGGCGGTGGCGAATGGCCGGCCGGTAACGGCGTACCGGGTGGACGTGGGTGGTCAGCGGAGCGAGGTGACCGGCACTCGGACGACGATTGGCGGGCTGGGTGACGGGAAGCAGGTCACGGTCCGGGTGCGGGCGGTCAACGAGGCTGGGCCGGGGCCGGAGGTGACGGTTACCGCGCGGACGGTGGCCGCGCCGAAGGTGACGGTGACCGGTTCGTCGGCGACTGCCACCTCGGTGACGGTGAGTTTCACTGTGGACGCGGGCGGCGGTGCGGCGACCTGCACGTTGGGCACCAGCGGCAAGCCGGCGAGGTCCGGCCCGTGTTCCCGGATCACGTTGTCCGGGCTGACTGCCAGCACGGCGTACACGTTCACGGTGACGGCGACGAACGTGGCCGGCCCGGGCAGCGCGACCCGGGCGCAGTCGACGACGGTGCTGTCCGGGACGGCGACCTGCGAAAACGGCGACTCCGGGGACCAGAGGACATACTGTGACGCCGACGTGGACGGCCGCAACGGTAACGAGATCTTCTCGGTGCCGCGGCAGGAGGATCCCCGGCAGGTCGGGTGGGCCAAGCCGGGCACGCGGTTGACGGCGTACTGCCGGCGGGCGGGCGAGGAGGTGTACGCATTCGTCTACAACGGACACAAGAGGAGCACCTGGTGGGTGCAGGTCGACTACCAGGGGCGCAACTATATTCCGTGGGCCTGGCTGAACCTCGACGGTGGTGACGACATCAACGCTCTGCCAACCTGCTGACCGACGCCAGGCAAGGAGCACCAGCGTGAGTTCCCCCGAGCTACTCAATCCCTCGGAGGTGCAGGGCTTCGCCACCCTCGCCGCCCGACTGGCCGAGAACATCAACGCGGTTGTCCTGGGCAAGCCGGAGGTGGTCCGGTTGGCGCTGACCGCGCTCTTCGCGCAGGGTCATGTGCTGCTGGAGGATGTGCCGGGGGTCGGCAAGACGACGCTGGCCCGGGCGGTCGCCGCCACGGTGCAGGGTCGGTGGCGGCGGATCCAGTTCACCCCGGACCTGCTGCCGTCGGACGTGTCCGGGGTGACGATCTACAACCAGGCCAGTCGGGAGTTCGAGTTTCATCCGGGGCCGGTCTTCGCCAACATCGTCATCGCCGACGAGATCAACCGGGCGTCGCCGAAGACCCAGTCGGCGCTGCTGGAGGTGATGGAGGAGCGCACGGTGACGGTGGACGGGGTGCGTCATCCGGTTCCGCAACCGTTCCTGGTGGTGGCGACGCAGAACCCGGTGGAGATGGACGGCACGTACCGGCTGCCGGAGGCGCAGTTGGACCGGTTCCTGGTGAAGTTGTCGGTCGGCTATCCGGACGAGGCGGTTGAGGTGGAGGTGCTGCGGGGTGCGACGGCGCGTTCTCCCGAGGCGCTGACCCCGGTCACCGACACCGCGACGGTCGAGGAGATGGTACGAATGGCGCGCCGGGTGCACATCGCCGAGCCGTTGTACGGGTACGCGGTGCGGATCGCCGCGGCGACCCGGAACCATCGGCAGGTCCGGGTGGGGGTGAGCCCGCGTGGGGTGATCGCGTTGACCCGGGCGGCCTGCGCGTACGCGCTGATCGACGGCCGTGGTTGGATCATGCCGGAGGATCTGAAGCTGCTCGCGGAGCCCGTGTTCGCGCATCGACTGCTGCTCACCCCGGAGGCGCAGGTGCGGGGGGTGACCCCGACGGAGGTGCTGCGTCAGGCCATCGCCTCGGTGCCGGTGCCGCTGCCGTCCGGGCAGGCCGCCACGGTCCACGGTTGAGGTGGGGGTTACTGCCCGGGGGATCGGGTTGGGTGTCGCTGCCGCCGCCCTGCTGGCGGCGGGCTTCCGGTTCGCGTACCCGGAGTTGGCGTTGTTGGGCGCGGCGGGGGCGACCGCGGGCGGCTACGCGTTGGCTGTGGCCGCGTGGCGGCCCCGGTTGGCGGTGGTCCGTCAAGCCGAGCCGGACCGGGTGGGGCGCGGTGAGCCGGCGGCGATGACGGTGACCGTCCAGAACAGTGGCCGGCTCCGGTCGGCGAACCTGGTCGCCGAGGACCACTGTGGTCCGGTGGCGGTGCCGGTGCCGGTGTTGCGGCTGCGGCCGGGGCAGGACACCACGGCCCGGTACGACGTGCCGACGACCCGGCGGGGCGTGGTGCCGGTGGGGCCGCTGCGGGTGACCCGGCGGGACCCGCTGGGTCTGGTGTCGTTGTCGCGCCCGTACGGCGAGACGGTGCCGGTGTGGGTGCATCCGCGGGTCCATCCACTGAGCGTGATGCCCACCGGGGCGGGGCGCAGCCTGGACGGCCGGGTGGATGCCGTCCCGCACGGTTCGATCACGTTCGACTCACTGCGGGAGTACGTGATCGGGGACGAGCTACGTCGGGTGCACTGGCGGACCAGCGCGCGGGTGGGTGAGCTGATGGTCCGGGAGAACGTGGACACCAGCCTGCCTCGCCTGGTGGTGTTGCTGGACAACCGGGCGGTGGCTCATCCGCAGCGGTCGGCTGGTGTGGCGGAGTCGTTCGAGTCGGCGTGTGAGGCGGCGGCGTCGGTGCTGACCGCCGCCTACCGGGCCGACCTGCCGGTGGTGCTGGTGCTGGTGGCCCCGGCGGAGGAGGTCAGCGCGGCGGATGCCGGGGCGATCGGCCCGGAGCGGGAGGTCAGCGCGGCGGGTGCGCCGGATGCCGGGGTGGTGGGCCCGCTGGACCGGCTGGCGGCGGCGGGACTCGGTGCCGACACCCTGGACGCCACCCTGACCCGGCTGCGGGGGGATCGTCTCGGCGACACGCTGATCGCGCTCACCGGCCCGGGCGGGCGGGAGACGCTCGGCCGGTTCGGTGCGCTCCGCGGCGCGTACCCGTCGGTGGTTGTCGGGGTTTTCGGGGCGGCGGAGCCGGCACGGTCGCCGACGACCGGCCTGGTGGTGATCGACGCGGTGGACGGGGCTGCCTTCGCCGCCGAGTGGGATCGGGTGCGACGGTGGTGAGGACGGCCGAACGCGGTGCCGGTCTCCCCGCGGGGAGGAGCCGCGGGGTTTCACAGGTGTCCGCACCCGGCTCGCTCCTGACCTCGGAGCTGCCGTTGGCGGTGGTGTTGGTCGTGCTGGTGGCGCTGGCCGGGGTCATCCTCGGGCGGATGTACGCCGGCGGTCTGCTCCCGCTGCTGGTTGCCGGTGCCGCGACCGGCTCGGTGCTGGTGGGGGTGCTGTGTCGGCGGCTGCCCTCGTGGCTGGTGGCGCCGCTGTCGGTTCTCGGGCTGGCGGCGTGGACACTGTGGTCGTTACGACTCACCGCCGATCGTGCCGACCTGCCCGGCCCGCTCGTGGAGATCGCGGGTGAGGCCGCCCGCAACGGCATTCCCCGACTGTTGACCGCCATGATTCCGGTGGAGCCGACGCCGGACACGGTCCTCGTTCCGGTGGTCGCCGCCTGGTTGGCCGGGCTGGCCGCCAGTGAGGTGACGTTGCGGGCGGGTCGGGTGCTGCTCGGGTACCTGCCGCCGGTGCTGCTCTTCGCGGGCTCCGTCTACCTGGTCGGGCCGAACGCCGAGCCGGCGGTCGGGCCGACGCTGGTCTTCGTGGCGGTGGCGGTGCTCGGGCTCGCGTTGCCGGGACGGGGCCGGCCGGCCGCCGCGGACCGGATGGCGGGACTGCCGCCGAAGGCCCGCGCGGCGACGCGGATCCGGCTCGTCGGGGCGTCCACGGCCGGCACGGCGGTCGTGGTGGCACTGGCGGTCCTGCTCGGTCCCGCGCTCGTCGGCGTGATCGGCGGCCGGCCGGTTGACCCGCGCCGGTACGTGGAGCCGCCCCGCGTGGACTCGCTGGACGAGAATCCGTTGATCCGCATCTCGGGTTGGGCGCTGCAACCGGAGCAGAAGCTGCTGGACGTGACGACCCTCGCCACCGACGAGGCCGACCCGGCCGGTGCTGTGGCCGACCCGGCCGGTGTTGGGGCGCGGATCCGGCTGGCGGTACTCAGTGACTACGACGGGGTTACCTGGCAGGTCGGCGCGACGTACCGCAACGCCGGCCGGATCCTCCCGGCGACGGACACCGCACCGGGGAGCAGCGTCGAGACGGTCCGCCAGGAGCTCACGGTCGCCGAGTTGACCGGACGGTTGTTGCCGGCCGTCGCCACCCCGCGGGAGGTGACCGGGGCGCGGGTGGCGTACGACCCGGTGACCGGGACCCTGATTCACCCGGAGGGGCTGGCGCCGGGGCTGCGATACACGGTGACGTCCGCCCGGGAGCGGCCGGAGGTCAACCTGCTGGCCACGGCGGAGGTGCCGGCCGGCGCGGAGGTGGCGCGGGTCTTGCGGGTCGCCGACGGGGTGCCGGAGTCGCTGCGCCAGTTGGCGGAGCAGCTCAGCGAGTCGGCCGGCGCCCCGTACCAACGGGCTGCCGCGGTGGAGCAGTTCCTCGCCGAGCACTACCGGCTGGTTCCGGACGCCCCGAGTGGGCACGCGTACCCGAATGTGGAGTTCTTCCTGTTCGGCCCGCGCAACGCGGGCGGGCAGCGGGGAACGTCGGAGCAGTTCGCGGCGGCGTTCGCGGTGCTGGGCCGGCTGGTGGGGCTGCCGACCCGGGTGGTGGTCGGGTTCCGGCCGTCGGGCGACGGGCCGGTGCGGGCCGGCGACGCGTACGCCTGGCCGGAGGTGTTGTTCGACGGGCTGGGCTGGGTACCGTTCGATCCGCTGCCCCAACCGGACACCGAGCCCCGGCCGGTCGAGGAGGGGTTGCGGCCCCCGCCGGAGGAGCCGCCGTCGCCGACGCCGGAGCCGAGCACGGAGCCGCCGGTCACTCCGCCGGCCTCCGGCGCACCGGTGGGGCCGGCGGACGCCGCCGGCGGGTCACCGTCGGTGCTGCTGGTCGGGGGTGTTGCGGTCGGGGCTGGGCTGGCCCTGGCGACGCTGCTGCTGCTGACGCTGCTGTGCTTACGCCGGGCGCTGAGCCGGGCCCGGTTGACGCGCGGCTCCCCCGGCGAGCGGGTGGGTGGCGCCTGGCGGGAGGTGACCGACGCGCTGCGGCTCGCCGGGCAGCCAGCCAGCGGTGATCTGGCCGCCACCGAGGTCGCCGTGGCGGCGCGCAAGGTGTTGGCGCAGGCTCGCGGGGCCGACGCTGAGCCGGCGCCGGTCGCGGCGGTGGGGGTCACCGAGTTGGCGGACCTGCTCAACCGGGTGGCCTTCGCCCCGGGCACGCTCACCGCGCAGCAGGCGGAGCGGGCCGCGGCGATCGCCCGGGCGTATGTCACGGCGCTGCGGGTGGCCCGTCCCTGGTGGCGCCGTCTGCTGTGGCCGGTCCACCCTGGTCCGCTGCGTCGGGACCGGGCGGATCGGCGCCGGCGGAGCGCCCGGGCCTGACTGTCGAACCGGTCAGCCGACGCACGAGTTTACGCAGCCCGGCCTGCCAGCCGTCGGGATCCTCCGCGCGGCGGCGGGCGTACTCGGCGACCTCCGGGTGCGGCAGGATCAGGAACCGTTCCTCGGCGAGCCCGGTGATCACCGCGTCGGCCACCTGGTCCGGGGTGAGTACCGTGCCGGAGGCGGTGACAACCCGCGCGGCCAGGTGCCCCGCGGCCAGTCCGCCGGTGAGCATCGGGGTGGCCACGCCCTGCGGGCAGAGCGCACTGACCCGGATGCCCCGGTCTCGGTAGGTGATGGCCAGCCACTCGGCGAAGGCGACCGCCGCATGCTTCGTGGCCGTGTAGGGCGCGTCCCCCACCGCGGTCAGCACACCCGCGGCCGAGCAGGTCATGAGCAGGTGCCCGCCACCGCGGGCGAGCATCGCCGGCAGCACCGCCCGGGCGGTGTAGACGTGGGAGAGCACGTTGACCCGCCAGGCCCGATCCCAGTCGGCGTCCGGGGCGGCCACTCCCCCGCCGGTAGCCACGCCAGCGTTGGCGCAGAACAGGTCGATCCGCCCGTAGCGTCGCTCGGTCTCGGTGACCAGCGCGTGGACCTGCTCCTCGTCGGTGACGTCCACCTCGACCGGCCGGGCGACGGGCCCGACCGCGGCGGCGACCGCGCGGGCGGCCGTGGGGTCCAGATCCGCGACCACCACGGCCGCCGCTCCCTCCGCCGCGAACCGCCGGGCCAGCGCGGACCCGATCCCCCCGGCCCCGCCGGTGATCACCGCTACCCGGTCGGTGAGGTTCATCGGAGCTCACCCCCGCCCAGCCCGGCGAGCACGTCGAGAAGTGCCGCCGCGTCGCCGGCTGCCAACTCGGGCGTTGGCAGCAGCGCCAGTACGGGGACGTCCACCCCGGCCGCGGCGTACCGCTGCACCTGGGCCCGACACTCCTGGGGGCTGCCGTGCAGGACGAGCGCGTCCACCACCTCGTCCGGCACCGCCGCCCCGGCGCCCCGCCGGTCTCCCGCGGCCCAGGCCGTCCACATCGGGTCGAAGACCTCGGCGCGCCCCAGCCAGCGGTGGAACTCCGCGTACGCCGGGACGGTCAGGTAGCTGGTGATGAGCCGGCGGCCCAGCGCGCGGGCGTACCCGGCGTCCGTGGTGGGGCAGACGAAGATCCGCGCGACGACCTCGAAGCCGGGGCGAGCCCGGCCCAGCGCGCCCAGCACCTGGGGTAGGTCGGTGGCGGCGAGCCAGTTGAGGATCACGCCGTCGGCTTCGGCGGCGGCGAGCCGCAGCATGCCGGGGCGCAGCGCGGCGAGCAGCAGCGACGGGGGTACGGCCGGCGGGCGTTCCAGGGTGAAGCGCCGGACGGCGAAGGTGTCGTACGCTCCGTCGACTGTCTTTCCGGCCAGGGCGGCGCGCAGGAAGCGGAGCACGTCGCGGGTGCGCCGGTACGGCTCGCTGAACTCACCGGCGTTCCAGTCCCGGACGATCACCGGCGACGAGGCGCCGATGCCGAGGGCGAACCGATTGGGGGCGGTCTCGGCGAGGGCGGCGGCGCTCATCGCGAGCAGCCCCGGTCCGCGGGTGAAGACCGGTGTCACCGCGGTGCCCAGCCGCAGCCGCGGGGCCCAGGCGGCGGCCAGCGCCAGCGGTGTGAAGGCGTCCGCCCCGGTCACCTCGGCCGACCAGACGTCGGTGAAGCCGACCTGGTCGAGTGCGCGGTAGACCGTGGCGTGGTCGGCCAGCGGGATGCCGCTCAACGGTACCGTCATGCCCCATCGCGTCGTCATCGGTCGATGATGTCGGGCCGACGGGCGGTGGGCAAGATCTGGTCTGGCCGCCCGGCCGGATGACCGCGCTACGCTGCGGCTCGTGACTTTCTCCCTCGTCGCCCGCTCCGCCGACGGCCGGCTGCACGGAGTGGTCGTGGCCAGCAGGTTCCTCGCCGCCGGGGCGCTGGTGCCGGCCGCGGAGGCCGAGGTGGGCGCGATCGCCACCCAGGCGCACGTGAACCTGGCCTACCGGCCGCAGGGATTGGCGCTGCTACGGACCGGGGTGGGCGCGGCGGGGGTGGTCGCCGGGCTGGTCGCCGACGACGACGAGCGCGACCACCGCCAGCTCGGTGTGGTGGGTGCGACCGGCCCGGGCGCCGGTTGGACCGGGCCGGCCTGCCGCCCCTGGGCGGGCGGGCAGTCCGGCGATGGCTGGGCTGCGCAGGGCAACATTCTCGCCGGTCCGCAGGTGATCGACGAGGTCCGCGACGGCTGGCTCGGTGGCGGCGGGCTGCCGTTCCCGCAGCGCCTTCTGGCCGCGTTGCACGCCGGGGACGAGGCGGGTGGGGACCGGCGCGGACGGCAGAGCGCCGGGCTGCTGGTCGTCGAGCGCGGCGCCGGGTACGCCGGCACCGGCGACGTCCTGATCGACCTGCGGGTTGATGACCACCCGGATCCGGTCACCGAGTTGGGCCGGCTGCTCGCCGCACACACTCGACTGTTCAGCCGTCCGGACCCGGGTACCCTGCTGGATCTCACCGGGGCGCTCGCGGTCGAGGTGGCCGGCCTGCTCACCGCGCTCGGGCACCCCGCCGATCCGGAGGCTCCGCAGGAGGCGCTGGTCGACTGGGCGGGTCTGGAGAACCTGGAGCGGCGGCTGGTTCCGGGCCAGATCGACCCGGTCGTCCTGGAGCAGCTACGCCGGGTCGCCCCGCAGGTTCCCGCGCCCCGCGCTGGCCGCGCCCGCCGCGCGTCCTGAGCGGGCTGGCGCCGAGTCGAGCAGCACGGCGGTCTCGGGGGCTGGCCCGGGCTCAGCTCCACCAGTGGAGGTCCGGAGCCGCACCGGCAGCGTTCAGGGCGCGAAGCTCAGCCAGCGGAAGTCGACGGCGGCAACGGTCGCCTGCTCGGCGGAGGTCAACGGCGACCGGCCGGTCGTCTTGCGGATCAGGGTCAGCCGGTCCCAGCCCAGGGCGGCCGGCACCGGCTGTCCACCGGTGAGCAGGTCGGCCAGCACGGTGGCGGCGGCCGGGGTCAGCCATGGTCGCCGGTCGAGCGCCGCGGCCAGGTCCAGGCCGTGCACCCCCACCTCGACCACCCGGGTACGCAGGAACTCCAGCATTGTCATCGCATCGCCGTGCCGGGTACGGACCAGCCGGCCGGGGGGCTGGGCGTCGACCGCGTCGAGGGTGGCCCGACGCGCCCGGTCGAGGTCGTCGGCGAGCGTCGCGGCGTCCAGGCACCGCCCCGCTCGGTGGCCACCTTCGATGCGGTCGGCGTCCACCGGCGGGGTGAACCTGGCTGCGCCGAAGTAGCCGGCGGCGTCCACCTGCGCCCGGGGTGGTGCGGGGGCGGCGAGCATCCCGGCGAGCCGGCCGACACCGGTGTGCACGTGGGCGAGCAGCTCGCGGACGGTCCACGGCGGGCAGTTGGTGGCCCGGTCCAGCTCGGTCTCGGTCAGGTCCCGCAGCTCGGCAGCGAGCCGGACACATTCGTCCCGAAACGCCGCCCGCACCGGCGTGAGCTCCGGCGGGCTACCGACGGCCGGTTCCATCGTGGCTGGTTTCGGCCTGGCCGGTTCCATCATGGCCGTTTCCGCGTGGCCGGTGTCATCATGGCTCAGCCCTCGTGTCGGGGGATGAGGCGGTGCGCACTGACCAGGACCAGGGCCATCACGATGGCCATCGTACCGGCGATTCCGGCGGCACCGCCCGCGTAGCCGGCGAGGAGGGGCCGGCGGGCCAACGCGCTCGGGGCGATCCGGGGGCCGTCGGCGAGCCAGGCCAGGGCGAGACCGCCGGCGACGACCGCGAGCAGGCCGCCCGCGCCGAGTAGCACGGCGGCGAGCCGGTGCGCGTCGCCGGGGTCGACCTTCGCCCGCTCGCGCTGCATGGTCAACAGCGCCAGCCCACCGAGCGCCGCCCAGACCCCGACCACCAGGTACGCGGCGATGGCGTCGCTGGGTCGGTGCCATCCGGCGGAGAGGGTGGCCACTCCGACGGCGGCGGCGTAACCCGTGCCGAGCAGCGCGCCCGGGACTCGGACCGTCGGTGGCAGGACGAGGACCAGCGCCACCGCGAACGAGGCGGCGACGGTGGCGTGGCCGCTCGGCAGGCTGTTGCCGGCGAAGATCCGTTGCGGGTCGATGCCGAGGTCAGGCCGGGCGAGGCCGTACTTGAGCGCCTGGGTGGTGAGGTTGGCGCCGACGATGAGCAGGGTTGCGGTGACCGCGAGCGCGACCCGGCCCCGGATCAGCGCGATGAACCCGATCACGGCGGTGGCGGCCAGCAGTGCCACCAGCGACATGGCGTTGAGGATGTGGTTGACCGGTCCGTCGATGCGGTCCTGGCCGATCCGGTTACCGGTGAGGGCGACCGTGTCGAGCCACTGGCCGAGTTCGGTGTGCACCGCGGTGCGCCACACCACGATGAGGGCGGCGGTCTGTGCCAGCGCCAGCACGGCCAACCAGACCGCCGTCCCACGCCTTGCCGTGTCACGCACCCGCACAACCTAGCGGCAGGCGACGTCGACTGCCCGCATGACCCACACCGTTCCGACTTTCACCTGTTCAGCGGAGAACGGCGGGAAGTCGGCGTATCAGCAGCCGCTACCCCGGATAGTTGACCCATGTCAGATCCGGCCGTGCGCTCGCGCCCGAGTGAACGGAGGGCACTGCTGTCGGGGCAAGGCCCGCTGCTGGTCGCGGGACCGCACGGCAGGTCGGTCCACCGGTACCTGCAAGTCGACCGTTGACGGGGGCCGCGATGCCTGCGCGCCACGTCGGCACCCTGATCGCGGTGCTGGTGACCGTCGGGTGGCTCGTGATCGGCGGGGTGGCCCACTCGTTTCCCGGCCGCCTGGACCAGGTCGAGATCGACAACTTCCAGACGTTTCTTCCCGCTGATGCGGAGTCGCAGCAGGCGCAGCAGGACAGCCGGGACATCACCGGTGCGGATACCACGCCCGCCCTGGTGGTCTACGAGCGTTCGGCGGGGATAACCGGTGCCGACCAGGAACAGGCGGACTCAGACCTGACCCGCTTCGGTCACGTGCGGTGGGTCGTCGGGCCCATCGCGCCCCCCGTCCAGAGCCAGGACGGGCAGGCTCTGCTGGTGGTCGTCCCGATCGACAACGCCGTGGGGCAGGCGGAGAACGACGTCATCGATCAGCTGCGCGCGATTACCGGTGGCGACCAGGGCGGACTGACCATCGAGGTCACCGGCCCGGCCGCCCTACGGGGCGATCTGATCACGGTGTTGGCCGGAGTGGGCGGCGAGCTGCTGGTCGTCACCCTGGGCGCGGTGCTGGTGGTCCTGCTGATCATCTACCGTAGTCCGGTCCTGTGGGCGCTTCCGCTGATCGCCGCCGGGCTCTCGTACGTGTTGGCCACGGTCTTCGTGTACTGGCTGGCCGACGCGGATGTGATCAAGCTGAGTGGGGAGTCGCGGGGAATCCTCACCGTGCTCGTCTTCGGCGCGGGCACCGACTACGCGCTGCTGCTCATAGCGCGTTATCGGGAGGAGTTGACCAGGAGGGAACGCCCGGTTGACGCGATGAAGGTGGCGTGGCGCGGCGCCGCTCCGGCGATCATCGCCTCCGGCTCGACGGTCATCCTCGGCCTACTCGCCCTGCTGCTGTCGGTGCTCAGCTCCACCCGCTCCCTCGGGCCGGTCTCCGCCATCGGCATCGCCTGCACGCTGCTGGTGATGCTCACCTTCCTTCCCGCCCTGCTCGTCCTGGGCGGGCGGCGGGTGTTCTGGCCGCGGACTCCGCGCCCCGAGCAGCGGGCCGCAACCACCTCGCACCGCTTCTGGACCCCGGTCGCCCGCCTCCTCGGCCGGCGAGACCGACTCGTGTGGGTGATCGCCGCCAGCTGCCTCGGCGTGGCCGCGATCGGGGTCACCCAGCTCGGAAAGCAGGCAATCAACCAGGATGACCTGCTCTTCTCCGGGAACCGGTCGTCGGTCAGCGGGCAGCGTCTGCTTGACCAGCACTATCCCGGCGGCACCGGCAGCCCGGCCATCATCGTGACCAACGCGGAGACCGTTGACCAGGTGGCCGCCGCGGCCCGTCAGGTGTCGGGGATCGCCTCCGTGGCACCGGTCACCGCTGCGGGTGGGGCCTCGACCACGGCCGAGCAACCAGGGGCCGCACCGAAGGTCGTGAACGGACGGGCGCAGCTGAACGCGACCATGAGCGACGCACCGGACGGTGACAGCGCGGAGCAGACGCTGCGGCGGCTCCGCACCGCCGTTCACGCGGTGCCCGGCTCCGACTCCGTGGTCGGTGGCTTCACCGCAACAAATGTGGACACGGCCAACGCCGCCGACCGCGATCAGCAGGTCATCTTTCCGGTCGTCCTGGCCGTGATCCTGCTCTGCCTGGCGGTGCTGTTGCGCGCCCTGCTGGCGCCGATACTCCTGGTCCTGACCGTGGTGCTCTCCTTTACCGCCACCGTGGGGATCTGCGTGCTGATCTTCCGGTACCTGCTCAACGTCCCCAAGGTGGACCCGGAGTTCCTCCTGTTCGCGTTCGTCTTCCTGGTCGCCCTGGGGGTGGACTACAACGTCTTTCTGATGAGCCGGGTTCGGCAGGAGTCAGAGCGGCTGGGCACCCGACGCGGAGTACTGTCCGCACTCACCGTAACCGGTGGGGTAATCACCTCCGCCGGTGTCGTACTCGCGGCGACCTTCGCGGCGCTGACCGTGCTCCCGGTTCGGATCCTGGTGGAGCTGGGCATCGCCCTTCCGGTCGGGCTTCTCATCGACACCATCGTCGTGCGTTCCCTGCTGGTGCCGGCCCTCACCCATGACATTGGTCGCCGGATCTGGTGGCCGAGCCGGCTTGAGCGAAGCGACGGTGGTCCGCCGGGCACCGGCTGAGGTTTGTGATCAGCTTCGTTGACCCCCGAAGAGGCAACGCGCGTCACCGCGATCGGGAACGGGTAGCCAGGTCGATCAGAACAGCGACAAACGCGATGACGAAGAAACAGATAATGACCGCCATCGGAATTCGGAAGGCGAGTAGCCAGTCACCGGTTCTGTCCAGGCTGGTGAAGAGGGCGGTGCCGACGACGGCGACCCCGAACCCACCCCCGAGGCGCTGCCCCGTCTGAAGCATCCCACCGGCACTGCCGCCCTGCGCCGGTGGCACGTGCGCCAGGGCCAGGGTCTGGTTCGGAGCAATGACCAGCCCACCACCGACGCCGGCGGTGACCAGTCCACCGCCCAAGCCCGCCAGGAGCAGGGGCAGGGTGGCGGCGTGCGGGGAGCGTGGATCCGGTAGGAACAGATCTGCGACCAACAGCATGGCGAGCCCGACAGCGCCACACGCCAGCCCCGCGGCGATCAAGGGCCGCCCGATCCGGCTGGCCCTGGCGCCGGCGGCCACCGACCCAAGGGCCGTGCCCACAGCCAGCGGCATGAGAGCGATAGCCGCCACCAACTCGTCGTGCCCGAGCCCTTGCTGCAAATACTCCGACACCAGATAGTAGATGGCCTCGTAGCCGGCGAAGTAGAACGTGGCGATAAATGCGCCCAGGGCGAAGGACCGGATCCGGAACAGGCCCAGGTTGAATATCGGCTCGCCGCGGCGGGCATAGGACCGTTCCCAGTAGAAGAAGGCGACCAGCATCGCCAGGCCGGCCGGTAGGAGCAGCCAGCGGAGCAGCCCCGGCCACTGTTCTCCCTGCATCAGCCACAGCAGCCCCAACCCGCCCATCAGCAGGAGAGCACCGATCAGGTCCAGGTCGGGGCGCCGCCCCCGCTCGGCGACGGGGAACAGCCGCCAGCCGAAGCCGGCGACGACGATCCCCAGCGGAACATTGATCAAGAAAATCCACCGCCAGCCCTGCTCGCCGCCGAGGGTGACCAGGGCGCCGCCGAGTATCGGACCGGCCAGTCGGGAGCCACTGACTCCGACGGCCAGCAGCCCGAGCGGGCGTCCACGGTCTCGGGGCGAGAACAGCCGCTGGACCGCCCCGAACACCTGGGGTAACGCGATGCCGACGCCAACTCCCTGCGTCAGCCGGGCGATAATCAGCCATTTCCCGGAGGGGGCGAAACCGGCAACCACGCTCGCTACGACGGACAACATGATGCCGGCCACGAATATGTTGCGCCGGCCACGCTGGTCACCGAACCGGCCGGCCGGCACCAGCGTCAGTCCGAGCGTGAGAAAATACCCGGACACCAGCCACTGCTGGCCGCTCGAGCTCAGGTCGAACACACTCCGGATCGTCGGCAGAGCGATCACGACCAGGGAGATGTTCAACCCGCCCAGAAACACCGCCAGCAGCCCGACAGTCGCCGCCGGCCATGGTCGTACCGGCCGCCCCGACCCGGTCCGGGGCGGCTCCCCCGCACCCAGCTCACCCTCGTTCATCCGGCTGTCCGCACCAGAAGGAACGATCGTGGCCCAACTCTCCGGACGGGCGGTGGAGAGCGCGGTCACTCCGCAGCACCAGCGCTCCCCAACTCGAAGTCGTGACCCGAGCCCCACCTTATGGGTGACGCCACCAGGTGGCCGGATCATTGGCACCGACTCATCCCAACGTGCCGGGCGACGGTCCGGGTCTGCGCCCTCGCGCCCCGGTTGGGCAGCCACCGGCGGTGACCACGACTGGCCAATTGGCACTCGGCCATGGACGGACTTCACCCTAGGATCACAATCATGGAGATCCTACGGTTCGCCGCGTTCACCACCGATCCCGCCGGCGGCAACCCGGCTGGGGTGGTGTTGGACGCCACCGGCGCGGACGATGCGGAGATGCAGCGGGTCGCGGCCGAGGTCGGGTATTCCGAAACGGCGTTTCTCGTGCCCGGCGACGCGGGGCACTTCACGGTTCGCTACTTCAGTCCGAAAGCGGAGGTCCCGTTCTGTGGCCACGCGACCATCGCGTCGGCCGCGGCGTACGCCGAGCGACACGGCCCTGGGGTGTTGTACCTGAGCACCCCTGCCGGCCCGGTCGAGGTCTCCACCACCGTACGGACGGACGGCACCATCACCGCGACGCTGGTCAGCGTCGAACCACGCACCCAGCCGATCGCCGCGGACGACTTCGCGGCCCTACTCGAAGCGTTGCGCTGGAAGTCGGCGGATCTGGCGACGGCACTGCCACCGCGGGTCGCCTTCGCCGGGGCATGGCACCCGATCATCGCCGCTGGAAGCCGAGCCCGCCTGGCTAAGCTGGACTACGACATGGCCGCGCTGACCAGCCTGATGGCCGAGCGTGACTGGACCACCATCAACCTGGTGTACCGGGAGTCCGCACAGGTCTTTCATGCCCGGAACCCGTTTCCCCCCGGCGGCGTCGTGGAGGACCCCGCCACTGGTGCGGCCGCCGCGGCGCTCGGTGGCTACCTACGTGAGCTCGGCCTGGTCGCGCCGCCCACGACGGTTACCGTGCACCAGGGTCAGGAGATGGGCCGCCCGAGCCTGCTCACCCTCGACATCCCGGCCCAGTCCGGAACTGGGATCGCGGTGAGCGGCGCCGCGGTTTCCCTCGCCCCACTCGGCGCCACCGGTGCGGGCGCAGCTCCCGGTGCGGGCGCAGCTGCTCGGGGCCGGGCCCCAGCATGACCGGAGCCGCAGTCAGCACCAGGTGAGCAGGCCACCGCCGGACTCGTCACGGAGCCGGTTAGGCAACCGAGTTTCGCCTGGGCTCCGGAGCGCTGCTGGTCGTCGTCGGTGTGGCGATCGCCGCGGGATGCATCCCCCCGTTGTGCTCCGAATGGAGCTGATCCATCCCGCTGGCAATCCCGTCCGGGTCAGCGACCCGTCGCCCGACGCCTCTGAAACGTGCGTTCGGTCCGCGGCGCTGCCGCTAAACACACGTTTCTCAGCGCAGAGTCGATCTTACGCTCACGTTCGGTACTCCTGTCAACACCTGTGTCGCGGCACCCGTGGCCGCGACACTGTCGTTTACGTCACCGTCCGGTCAGGGTTGACAACCCTCCGGCCGCGCTACGACCTGTTGCCGGAGCCGCTACGGATCCAGAAGCAGCGCTTCGGCGCCGACCGGCCGGAACCCCGCCGCCTGGAATGCCCGCACACTGCGCGCGTTGCCCGCGGCCTGCTGCGCCCAGACCGGCTGCCCGGTCGGCACCAGGTGCCGAGCGGCCCTCGCCAACGTTCGCCCGAGGCCCGCCTCGCGCCGCCCCTCGTCAACCTCGATCGCCGCTTCCCACCGGCCGGCCACGCCCCGGCCAAGGATGAGCACTCCCCCGTCGGCCGCCCAGACCCGGACGTCGTCCCGGCGCTGGCGCGCCCGGGCTTCCCGGGGATGGGCGAAGTCGGTGAGCTCGGTGAGCCGCAGCGGGGGCGCACCAGCCAGTGGGCTCGCGACCGTCAGGAGGTCGATCGTGTCCATGGAACGTCCGGTGCGCTCGAGTAACGCACCCAGGAAGCGGGGATGCATTGTGGCTGCCAGGCCGTCACAGTCGAGATCGGCCAGAATTCCCCGAACCCAACGCGGATCCTCGTCGGTGAAGACCACGGAGTGAGCGGTGAACGCGATCACCCCGGCGTCGCGGTCGCCGCTTCCAGGAGCTCGGCCAATTCACTTCCCATGGTCATTTCCCTCTCTGGGCTACGGAAGCCCAGGGCTGGGCTGGCGGCAGACCACACCTCACCACACCGACGGCCAGCAGGTCCCAGCCGGAGACGCCAACCGAAGGTAGCGCCGCTCCGCCGGGGAACCAGCTTCGCATTCCGAGCCAAGGTGTGGCGGGACGCAGCGAAGGGCCCCGGCCCGGGACCCTTCGTGCTGCGTCGGGTTAGCTCGACCGTGGCCATTGCTGGCTGACGGGCCGCCAGCCGCTCACCGCTGGTCGTACGCCTCCATCACGCCAACCGGGATGCGTCCGCGGTCCGACACCTGATATCCGTTGGCCCGCGCCCAATCCCGGATCTCCTCATTGCGGGCGCGGGTGGAACGCTGCGCGGTCGCGGCTGCCCCCCGCACCGCCCTCGTGATCCCACCGTGGCCGCTGGCCCTGCCGACGCGCTGACCGACGGCGATATAGGGGGCGAGCGCCTGCCTGAGCGTGGATGCGTTCTCGTCCGAGAGTTCGATGGTGTAGGCCCTGCCGTCGAGACCGAACTCAATCGTCTGGTCGGCCTCACCACCGGTTAGGTCATCAATCAGTTGGGTGATTACCTGTCGCGCCATGCTCGGGTTAACTCCATTTCACGAGTGCGAAGAGGAGGACATTAGCATCCGGACAGGGTGGTTGCTAAAGGACCCACAGTCGGGTTTCGCTCCACCACCAAACCTCCCTCATGGGTAGCGGTTACCACACCCGCTGTGAATGTTCCTCCGGCCCCAATTTGCGAGCCACGACCGCTCTCGTCATCGAGGTGGCTGAGCTCGTATTCCCGCCGACCGCGCTACCGCCGCGGGATCCCGACCGCAGCGGTTCGGCGTCCAGAAACGCCACCCGCGCCGACCACCGGCGCGACCCGCCGTCCGGACCGATCCCGGCCGTACGTAGTTCAGACAACATATCGTCGAAATTTCCTATATTGTCCGGTCATGCACTCCCGGTCCCGCGGGTCGCCTCCGTCCCGACGGGTCGCCCTGATCAGCCTCTGCACCGCCGCCATGCTGGTGTGGCTCGCGTTCTCCGACCTCGGGGTGGCGTTGCCGACCATCGCCACCGAGTTGAACGTCAACCTGACCGATATGCAGTGGGCGAACAACGCCCTGAGCATCGCCTGCGGAACCCTCCTGCTGGCCGGCGGTCGGCTCACCGACCTACATGGCCATCGAAAGATGCTGCTGCTCGGCCTGCTGATCTTCGGTGTCGCCGCCCTGGCGACCGCCTTCACGCCCAACCTCGCCGGCCTCATCGCCGGCCGTGCGTTGATGGGCGCCGGTAGCGCACTCATCCTGCCCGCCACGCTGGCGATGATCCCGGCGCTCTTCAAGCGGACCGAGCAGCCCCCGGCCTTCGCCGCCTGGGCGGCGGCGACCTGGGCCGGCCAGGCAGTCGGGCCAGCCATCGGCGGAACCCTGACCACACTGCTGGGCTGGCGGTCACTGTTCTGGTTGACCGTGCCGGTAGTACTCGTCCTGTACGTCCTGACCACCCGAAACGCACCCGAGGCGCAGCAGGGCCAGGGCAGGGTCGACCTGATCGGGCTGGTCACCGGGGCCGGGGCCGCCCTGTGCCTGCTCTTCGCGCTGACCGAGGGGCAACAGGTCGGCTTCAACAATCCGCTGATCATCGCGCTCTTCGTCGCCGCCGCGGTGCTCACCCTGGCGTTTGTGTTCGTCGAGGTGAGGGTCACCGACCCACTGGTGGATCTACGGCTGTTCCGCGCCCGCGGCTTTGACGGCGCCCTTCTCGTCAACCTGACGATGAACATGTCCTTCGCCGGCACTCTCTTCGTGCTCTCCCTCTACCTGCAGGACGCCCGGGGCTACAGCGCGTTCGCGGCCGGTCTACTCCTGGTGCCGGCTGCCGGAACGATCCTGATTTTCAACGCCGTCGGCGCACGGATCGTCACCCGACACGACGCCCGCTCCCCCTCGGTCTGGGGCCTTGTCCTGGTCGGCGTCGGCTGCTTCACCATCAGCGCCCTGCTGCCCTCCCTGTCGGTGCTCGCGGTGATCCTGGGCCTGCTCATCATCGGTGTCGGGCTGGGCGTACTCTCCGTGCCCGTGGCCGACACCATCGTCGGCGGCCCACCGGTCGCCCTCGCCGGCGCCGCGTCCGGGCTCTACAAGACCAGCAGCATGCTGGGGGGCGCGCTCGGCGTCGTCCTACTGACCGCCGCGACCACCCGCTTCGGTCGGGCCGACGCCGCCCCGGTGAGCACCGCGGCCGGGCTCACCGAAGCAGAGTCCAACCAGGTCGTCAACGCGCTGACCAACTCCCAGACGGCCATCGCCGTGCTCGACAAGCTGCCAGCCAGCGAGCGGAGCCTCGTGATGGCGGCCTATCATCAGGCATTCTCGGACGGAGTGTCGACAGCCCTCGTGCTCGGTGGCGTGATCGCGGTGGTCGGCGCGGTGCTGGCTGCCTGGATCTGGCCCCGCCAACGAAAGAGTCGTAGCCCGCAGCAACCCCCGCAGACCTGACCGCGCAGCCCAGGTCGTGCCGTCGCACGTCAGCCCAGGTCGTGCCGTCGGACGCTGAGCCCTTTGCCCCCGAACTCCGTACAGACGAAAGCGGGCTGGCGGGGCTTGCTGAGAGCCGGTTCGTAGCGGTAGCCGATCTCGGCGAAGTCGACGATATCCGCCGGGTCCTCAACCTGAGCGGTCAGTAGCCATCGGGCGAAGGCACCACGGGCGATCTTGGCGTGTACGACAACGAACCGCGGCTCACCCGTCTTCGGATTGATCGTCAGAAAGCGGGGGCTGACGAACCGGTCGCGAGCCAGAAACCGGGTGACGATCCGGTTGTATTCGATGGCGGCCAGATCAATGATGACGCCGGTCGGCGGCAGGCACCGGGCAACGGCATCACCCCAGAACTGGTAGAGGTTGGCAAACGGTGGGTCCGGCAGGCGATACCCCAGCTCCAGCCGGTACGGCTGGATGCCATCGTCCGGACGCAGAATGCCGTACAGCCCGGAGAGGATCCGCAACCGACCTTCGGCGTACGCCCGGTCGGCGGGGGTGAGGTCGCCGGCGCGGAGCCCGCTGTAGATGTCACCGGCAAAGCTGTCGATCGCCGGTGACTGCCGCCCCGGATCGGTGCCCCAATCGGCGAAGAGCCCGTGCGTTCGGGCGGCCAGCTCCGGAGAGAGCTTCATGACGGCGGCGAGCTGCTCCACCGAGAGGGTCCTGAGGTATGCCGCCAACTCCTCGGCCCGGTCCCGAAGGGCGGGCACGGTGAGGGTCGCGCCACCCTGGGGCGCCGGTCGCATCGCCTTGGAGGTGTGAATCAGAATGATCATTTTCGCCTCGTGCCGAGATCAAGACCCCCTGATCATAGCGGCCCCGACCGGTAACTCCGCGGCGGCGAACCGAGGGTGCCAAGCCGACCAGCGCACCCCTCCCCGGCCGCCTCACCCGCACCCACCTCGCCGTCAGCCCCGGCACCGGACCACTCAGATTCGCTACCGTCAATCCAGGCACCCCGGGGCGCAGCTGCGGGACTTCGCACCGGTGCGCCCGGGTCACCTCCAGGTGATGTCAAGCCCCCACGGCGAGATCTTCTTCGCTGCTCGGGTTGTAATGTGGTTCCGCCACCTGCCACATTCGGCAGTAGCGACTTCACCTCCTGGAGGAAGCGGTATGCCGGGAACGACCCTTCAGGAGCGTACGACGACCACCGCCGCGCCGCCGCAGATCGTGCAGGCAGCGAATACCGTGACAGCGGTACGCACGATCGGCGCGGTCGCGGTCGCCATCGGCGCGATCGTCACCCGTGACCCGGTCCTGGCGGTATCCGCCTATCTCATCTACTGGGTCGGCGACATCCTGGATGGTTGGACAGCCCGCCGGTTGAACCAGGAGACCCGCTTCGGTGCGGTCTTCGACATCCTGGCCGACCGACTCTGCTGCATCCTCTGCATCATCCCGTTGCTTCAGGCACGACCGCAGATGGTGGCGCCTATCGCGGTCTTTCTGCTGCAGTTCGTCGTCGTCGATCTGGTGCTCAGCCTGTCGTTTCTCCGTTTCGGGCTGCTCAGTCCGAACTATTTCTTCCACGTGCACCGGGGTGTCTTCCGGTGGAACTGGTCCCCGCCGGCGAAGGCTGCCAACACCAGCGCGCTGGTGTTGCTCGTGCTCTTCGTGCCGAGCCCCTGGCCAGCGCTCGCGCTGGCCCTGGCGGTGACCGTGATCAAGGTCGTCTCCCTGCTGGTGGTACGGCGACTACCCAGCAGCCGTCCACCGCAGCACGGCCAGGCCCCCGACCGCGGCTGGCCCCCGTCCGCATGAACGGGGCCGCATCATGATCGAGGCCGGGATCGCGACCTTCCTGATGGCGTTCGCCTCGGCCTTCATCCCGGCGGTGCCGGTGGAGCCGTACCTGATCGGTGCGGCCACCGTGACCGGGCAGAGTGCCCTCCTGCTGGGTGTCACCGCCGGCGCCGGGCAGACCACCGGCAAGGCGCTGATGCTCCTGGGCCTACGCGGCACCCTCCGCTCCACCCGGCTGCGCCGCTGGTTGGAGCGGCACACCGCCCGCTTCGCGCCGGAGCCAAAACCGGCAGTGGAAACCGTGGCGGTAGCGCCGAGCGGGACGGCGCCGAGCGGGGTAGCGCCGAGCGGGACGGCATCGCGCGGGACGGGTCTCGGCGCTGCGGCGCCGGCGGCCGTGCCGCCCCGGGCGACCGTCCGGACGATCCTCCGCCGGTCGGTCGCCGCCGTCGTCGCGGTGACCCGCCGTTGGAACAACCGACTCATCACCCTGCTCAACCGGCCTTTCGTGGCGGTACCGGTGGTGTTGCTGAGCGCGGCGGTCGGCCTGCCCCCACTCCTGCTGGTCGTCTTCTGCATCAGCTCGACCCGGATGTCGGTGGGTATGTTCGCGGTCACGTGTTTCGTCGGCCGCACGATTCGATTCGCCGCGGTCAGCGTGTTGCCGGAACTCGCCCACCTCCTCGGATAGGGCGTGGGGGCATCCGCCGTCCGCCGGATACCCCCAGGGCCGCGCTGGTCAGCGTCGGCGCCAGGCCCGAGCCACAGCTACCGACCCAGCCCCTCGGAGCTGGCGGCAAGCTCAGTCCCGGGCCATCATGGCGGCCGCCTCCCGCTCGACGTCAACGTATGCCTCGCCGGAGACATCGGCGATGACCTGTTTGATCGTGGCACCGGTCAGCTTCCAGGGACGGGCGCCGGAGTAGTCGTAGGTGACGGGTGCGCCGCGGTCCCGGCCGACGTTGAAGCCTTCCCCGGCGAGTGCGAACTTGCCGAGTTGGGTCTGCATTCCCTTGCACTCACCCACCTTCTTCTTGCCGATGAACAGCGAGGCGTTGCCGATGCAGGCACTGGGGCGGTCGGAGTCGGGTGGCGAGACCAACTTCTCCTTCTCGAACGCGACGCCGAGCACCACCTTTCCCTTCGGCACATCGATGTTCGAGGAGATGACCTGCTCCTTCTCCCCCAGGTAGTTGTAGACGTACTTCAGTTTGCCGTCCTTGAGGTAGAGGGCATGCCCGCCGAAGTTGGAGCCCTGTGCGAAGAGAACGCCCTCCGCGTCGGGACCATCGATGACCACGTCGGCCGCCAGGATGTAGGACCGTCCCCGGATGTTGACCGCGACCGCCTCGGGGACCTCCAGCGTGTTCGGATAGTAGACGTAGTGGTCTCGCGGCGGCGCCACCTGCGGTCGTGGCGTGCTCAGGAACTCGACGGTGGGGCGGTCCTCCATCGGCAGGCCAAAGAACTTGCCGGCCTGGTGATACCAGAGCGCCACCAACTCCGCGGCCAGTTCGGGGTGCTGGTCGGCCACGTCGTGAATCTCGGCGCGGTCGACGTCGGTGTGGTAGAGCGCCCACTTGTCCAGCCCGAAGTGACCCCAGTCCGCCGGTGAACTCGGGTGCAGGGCGTCCACCTTCCAACCGTCCCGCCACAGCGCCCGCGTACCCAGCATCTGATAGAACTGGCTACGCTTTGCGGTCTTGGCCTTCGGCTTTTCGAAGGTGTGTTTGAAGCTGGTGCCCTCCAGCGGCCACTGGGTGAAGCCCTTGACCGTCTCCGGCAGCTCGATACCGAGGCAGTCGTACACCGTGGGCACGATGTCGGTCACGTGCGCGTACTGGTTGCGGAGCTCGCCTTTTGCCTTGATCCCGGCCGGCCAGTGCACGATCATCGGGTCGCAGACTCCCCCCTCCCATGCATCCTGCTTGAACAGCTTGAACGGGGTGTTGAAGGCGAAGGCCCAGCCGGTCGAATAGTGGTTGTACGTGCCGGGCGAACCAAGGATGTCGAGCAGTTTGATGTTCTCGTCGACGCTACTCGGGACACTGTTGAAGAACTTGTTCTCATTGACGGCGCCGTCCGGCCCGCCCTCACCGGACGCACCGTTGTCGGAGATCACGAAGATGAGGGTGTTGTCTAGTTCCCCGGTGTCCTCGAGGTAGGCGATCAGCCGGCCGATCTCGTGGTCGGCGTAGCTGGAGAAGCCGGCGAAGACCTCTGCCATCCGGGCCTGCAACTTCTTCTCCTCGGCGCTGAGCGAATCCCACGGAATTACGTCGCTCATGGCGGGCGAGGGTTTGCCGTCCGCGCTGCGTACGTCGCTGAGCGGGTTGATCGGTGAGAGCTCGGTACCCTTCGGGAGGATCCCCAGCTTGATCTGCTTCGCCAGGATCTTCTCGCGGATCGCCTCGTACCCCAGGTCGAACTTGCCCTTGTACTTGTCGGCCCAGGCCTTCGGTACGTGGTGTGGGGCGTGGTTCGCCCCGGGGCAGAAGTACATGAAGAACGGCCGGTCCGGAGCGACCTGCTTGGCATCGCCGATCATGCCGATCGCCCGGTCGACGAGGTCGGCGGTGAGCAGGTATCCGTCCTTGCCCTCCTTCCAGTCGTCCACGCTGACGGGGTCGGCGGGCTGGTCGACGAACTGCTGGTCCTGGACGAGGTTCGGGTAGTACTGGTTGGCCTCTCCGCCGAGGAAGCCGTAGAAGCGTTCGAAGCCACGGTGGGTGGGCCAGTTCCGCTTGGAGGAGGCCATGTTGGTCTCGTCCTCGGAGACACAGTGCCACTTGCCCAGCGCGTAGGTGTTGTAGCCCCGGTCGCTGAGGATCTCTCCGATGAGAGCCGCCTCCCCGGGGATGTGCCCATTCATCCCCGGGAAGCCCTCGGTCGCCTCGGCGACGCAGGACATGCCGACGGTGGTGTGGTTGCGCCCGCTCAACAGCGCGGCCCGGGTGGGCGAACAGAGCGCGGTGGTGTGGAACTGGGTGTACTTCAGTCCGTTGTTGGCGAGCTTGCTCATGTTCGGCATCTCGATGGGCCCACCGAAGAAGTCCCAGGAGCCGAAGCCCGTGTCGTCCCAGACCAGGAACAGCACGTTCGGCGCCCCTTTCGGGGCCTGGGGTTGGGCGTAGGGGTCCCAGTCCGGCGTCGAGTCCGTGACGCCCAGGTTGATAACGCCCTTGAATGCTTTACTCATGAACGGCTTCTCCTCCTCCCGCGCCAACGGCGGGAAACGCGACCTACCCGTACTTTCCCGATCAACTCTTCGCGGTGTCGGATGGCGCCACCTGGCCGGTGACCAACATTCGGATGCTCACCAGGAGAACCCAGGCCGGGAAGATGAGCGTGAACCAGAGATTCTGGTTGGTGAAGATCAAGAGCAGCACAGCCAGAATGTAGGTCAGGATCCAGAGCCACTTCGGCATCAGGCGGGTCTTCATCCCCACCGTGCCGAGAGCGAACATGAACACCGCGGCCATTCGTACCGCGTAGATCCCACTCGCCTCGAGCATGATCGAGCGGCCGAACCCGACGGTCTCGGTACCCAAGGACTGGGACCCACCTTCGGGAACACCATCCACAATGGCTCCCGCCACGACGACGGCGACGAATATCATGGCCAGAAAGAGAACCCCGCTACCGATGAGAAGAGTGGAGAAGAACCAGTCTCCCAGGTTGCCCATGTACTCGCGCACCACGCCCATGAACCAGAGGAAGAAGATTCCGGCGAACGGGATCAGGAACAACGCCACCCGCATCCGGCCAGCTTCTTGCCGCACCCACTCCACATCGGCAAACGGCTCCTTCGGGAGTGCCGACCGAAGGAGGATGATACTGATGGCGAAGATCACGGCGAAAAGTATGCCCGCGATCGCTACCCCGCGCGGATTTCGGAGCGCCCGAAACGTTTCTTGATCAGAACTCTTGCCCATCGGCAACACCCTTCACCAGCCGTTTCAACGGTCCTGTGGAACGCACACCCCTCCTTTTCTCGTTCTACCAGAGAACGGGGCACCCAGTGGCCGGAATGCGTCCGGCCACGAGCTGGGCTCGGAGTCGCAGCCTCAGCCCCGACCCGGACCGCCGATTCCCTGCCGGTCCGGCACCACGGCCCGGTCGTGGTCGACCTTGCCCCCGAAACTCGCGGCCAGGGTCTGGTCAAGCCGATCAAGCTCGGCGTCCACCGCTGGTCGCCGGTCGGCCGGAAGCACCTCGCGAAGGTCTTCGAGCATGGCGCGGAGCCGCCGCAGCACCTGGACGGAGCTGGCCCCGTACTCGCGGATCTCGGTGACCGCGAGAGTGAGGTAGTCCTCCCACGTCCGCCCCGGCACAGTGAGCCGTGGCTGGCCGGATTCGTCGCAGTACCGCATCGTGCCGAGGGGCTGTGCCCCGATCATCCGCAGCAGCTCCTCCAGGTAGTCCAGCATCTGCACCGCTGTTGTCGGATCGTTGATGGCCGAGGAGAGCGCCCGCGCCGCGCTGTCCACCAGAATCCGTACCGGAAAGGCTGGATCACGCTCGATGGTCCGCTCGGTCCCCAGGGCCACCATGGCGTGGATCTGCGTGGTGGAATCACCCGTGGGCCTCGTTCCGAATATCTCCATCACCGGTTGTCCGGTGATGATGTAGTCGCCGGCGGCCACCTTTGACCGGAGCTGACAGCCGTGCCGGCTGGCCCAGCGGACCAGGGCTGCCTCATTCAACGCCTGCACCGACCCGGATCGTTGGGCCTGAAGCACCAGGGTTGGCTCCCCGGTCGGCTCCTCCTGGGTCACCACGGACCCGCCCGCCTGATCCCGCGCCGCCATCAGCTTCCGGGCGGTCTTGGTCACGTCGGCCGCGACCGCCACCGGTCGTAGTTGATGCACCAGATGATTGAGGAAGGCCACGAAGAGCACGAAGCTCACGATGAGGAAAATCCCCGAGATGCCGACACCGAGCGGCGGGATCTCCGCTGCCCCACCGAGAGCCAGGAGCGTGAAAGCGAAGGAGACCGTCCCGAGGACAAACGTCACGACGGCCAGATGGAATCGGTCCCGGTACAACAGGCGCAGGTAGCGCGGAAAACTGTCGGCATGGAGTTGGAGTACGAGCACGCTCACGGCCACCACAAACCCGGCCAGCACCCCGGCGACCTCGACCACGATCGTGAGGAGTTCCTGCGCCGCGGACGGCTCGAACTCCCATGCCGACGGCAGGGTGATGACGGCGTCGACCTCGCGGACCACGAGGGCGAGCAGCCCTCCCACCACCAGCCCCAGCAGCGGGAAGAACCACAGGCTCCCCACCAGGTTCTGACGGATTCGGAAGAACTTTGCCCACAGCATCATCGAACTCCTCACCGCTTCGGGTAGAGACCCGATCGGAGCGTGCTGACGACCCGCCGGCGTATTACCTCCGGGCAACCGATCTCCACGGCTGCCCGCTGAGGGCCGGAGCCGCCCTTGGGCCAGGCGGCTAGTTGTGAGCCTTCCACACGTATCGGCGGAGCTTGGGAGGAACCGTCAATCCGGCTGCGGCGGACCGCTCGTCCCCGCGCTACCGCACGCTGGTGTAGCGGACGGTGTCCAGCCGGTGGCCGCTGATCTCGTAGCTGCCGGTCCGGTCTGGCCAGCACCACGGTGTCGGTGCGTTGGGCGATTCCCGCGGCGAGGTATCGCATCGGTGCCAAACTGTGAAACACGGAGTGGAAGGAGGGCCCCTCCCTCCCGGCCCGGACCACACCGAGGGCGGAGGCAGGGGTGGCGGAGGAGACGGAGACCCGCTGGCGGCGCCGGTACGCCGAGCTGTTGCAGGAGCTGCGAATCGCGCAGACGGGGGTGCAGATCCTCTTCGCCTTCCTGCTCGCCCTCCCGTTCAGCTCCGCGTTCGGCGAGACCAACACCTTCCAACGGACGCTCTACATCATCTCGTTCCTCGCCACCGCCGCCGCGGCGGTGGCGACCATCGCCCCGGTGGCGTTCCACCGGGCGCTGTTCCGGCAGGGGCGTGATCCGGAACTGGCGCGCTTCACCCACTGGATGACCACCACCGGCTTGTTGCTGATGGTCCTGGCAGTGATCGTCGCGGTGCTCCTGGTCACGGACTTCGTCCTCGAGCGGCCGATCGCGCTCGGGCTGACCGGCCTGACCCTGCTCTGGCTGCTGCTGCTCTGGGTGCTCGTGCCGATCGGCCGCAGCCGGACCGGCAGCGACTCCGGTACTACCGGGTGACGCACCGGAAGCCGAGGTGGCAGGTGGAGGTGTCGATCGCCTCGCCCTGCCGGGCCGCCGGCCGGTACCGCATGCAGTAGTTGGGGGCGCACAGGTGGGATCCGCCCTTGATGACGTGGCGGGGAATGCCCGCGCCCGGTCCGTCGGCGGTGACCGGCGTCGTACAGCAGGTCTTCGCCGACGGGTCAGCGGGGTACGTGAAGACGTCCCGGGTCCACTCCCAGACGTTGCCGGCCATGTCGTAGAGGCGGTGACCGTTGGGCGGGAAGGCTCCCACCGGCGAGGTTCCCGCATACCCGTCCAGGAGGAGGTTCTGCCAGGGAAACTCCCCCTGCCAGGTGTTGGCCATCATCTCGCCCTCGGGGGCGAACTCGTTGCCCCAGGTGAAGGCGGCACCGTCAAGCCCACCACGGGCGGCGAGTTCCCACTCGGACTCGGTCGGGAGTTCCTTGCCGGCCCAGGTCGCGAAGGCCACCGCGTCGGCGTACGCGACGTGGGTGACCGGGTGCAGGTCTCTGCCGTCGATGGTGCTGCCAGGTCCCTCGGGGTGCCGCCAGGTCGCGCCGGGGGTCCAGGACCACCAGTTGCGGTAGTCGGCGAGGCTGACCGGCCCGGAGGCCCGGCGAAACACGAGGGAGCCGGGGACGAGCAGCTCCGGGTCGGCGTCGGGATAGTCCGCCGCGGTGGGTGCCACCTCGGCCATCGTCACGTGGCCGGTCTCCCGAACGAATCGCTCGAAATCCCGAACGGTCACCTGGTACTGATCGATCCAGAACCCGTCGACCTCGACCCATCGAACGGGCGCCTCTTCGGGATAGAAATCAGTTGATCCCATCCGAAACCGGCCGCCCGGGATCCAGACCATCTCCGGCCCTGGCCGGGTCGTCGCTGGGGAGCTCAGCGCCTCGTGCACCACACCCTGCACCCTAAACCACCCAAAGCGCGACAACTCAGTAATTGTCCGATCATCTGGAGGAGTACGGCGCCACCGGGCGGGTGAATCCACCAGCGCCACCGAGATAGGCGATCGCGCCGATTTAAGCCTGCTTTGTCCGGCTATCTGCGCCATGCTGGGGGGCGAGTCATCCCATCGGGTGTTCTCGCGTCACCGGTGAGGAATGAGGCGTATGACGGGCACGACGGAGCACGCGAGCCGGGCGTTGCTGGCCGTGGGCGGCCTGGTACGCCGAGCCGAGGTCGCCCCCGACGGCCGGGCGCTCTACCAGGTCGGCGGGCGCCAGGCGGATGCCTTCTACCGAGACCGATGGTCGTACGACAAGGTGGTGCGCTCCACCCACGGTGTGAACTGCACCGGATCCTGTTCCTGGAAGGTGTACGTCCGCGACGGCATCATCACCTGGGAACAGCAGCAGACCGACTATCCGAGTGTCGGCCCGGATCGGCCGGAGTACGAGCCGCGGGGCTGCCCACGGGGGGCGGCGTTCTCCTGGTACACCTACTCGCCGACGCGAGTGCGCTACCCGTACGCCCGGGGTGTGCTGATGGAGATGTACCGCGAGGCCCGGCAGCGGCTGGGTGACCCACTGGCGGCGTGGGCCGAGATTCAGGCCGACCCGCAGCGGCGACGCCGCTACCAGCAGGCACGGGGCAAGGGCGGCCTGGTCCGGGTCTCCTGGGACGAGGCGCTGGAACTGGTCGCCGCGGCCCACGTGCACACCATCGCCGAGTACGGGCCGGATCGGGTCGCCGGCTTCTCCCCCATCCCAGCGATGTCGATGGTGTCGCACGCGGTGGGTGCGCGGTTCCTGTCGCTGATCGGCGGATCGATGCTGTCGTTCTACGACTGGTACGCGGACCTGCCGGTGGCGTCCCCGCAGATGTTCGGCGACCAGACCGACGTGCCGGAGTCCGGGGACTGGTGGGACGCCTCCTACTTCATCATGTGGGGCTCCAACGTGCCGGTGACCCGCACCCCGGATGCGCACTGGATGGCCGAGGCGCGGTACCGGGGCCAGAAGGTCGTGGTGGTCAGCCCGGACTTCGCCGACAACGTCAAGTTCGCCGACGAGTGGATGCCCGCCCAGCCCGGCACCGACGGGGCGCTGGCGATGGCGATGGGGCACGTCATCCTCAAGGAGTTCTTCGTCGACTGGAACACGCCCCGGTTCTTCGACTACGTGCGCCGCTTCACGGACCTGCCGTACCTGGTCAGCCTGGAGCCGGCCGCCGACGGCGGCTACCGCCCGGGGAAGTTCGTCACCGCCGCCGACCTGGGGGAAGGCGACAAGGAGGCGGCCTTCCGGCCGGTGCTGTGGGATTCCGTCGCGGACCGGCCAGCGGTGCCGAACGGGTCGCTCGGGGACCGCTACAGCGAGGCCGGCGTCGGCCGGTGGAACCTGGAGCTGGGCGAGATCGTGCCCCGGCTGAGCTGTGCCGGCGGCGAGGCGGTGGAGGTGCTGCTGCCCCGGTTCGACACCGACGAGCCGGCGGTGCTGCGCCGCGGCGTGCCCACCAGCCGGGTCGGGGAACGGCTGGTCACCACCGTGTTCGACCTGATGCTCGCCCAGTACGGCGTCGCCCGTCCCGGCCTGCCCGGTAGCTGGCCGACCGGGTACGACGACGCGGCCGAGCCGTACACGCCGGCGTGGCAGGAGCCGATCACGGGCGTACCGGCGGCGCAGGTGGCCCGGGTGGCCCGGGAGTTCGCGGACAACGCCGAGCGCTCCGGTGGCCGCTCGATGATCGTGATGGGGGCCGGCACGAACCACTGGTTCCACTCCGACACCACCTACCGGGCGATGCTGGCGCTGACCACGCTGACCGGCTGCCAGGGGGTCAACGGCGGCGGGTGGGCGCACTACGTGGGGCAGGAGAAGTGCCGACCGGTGACCGGCTGGCAGCAGCTCGCGTTCGCGCTGGACTGGGTCCGCCCGCCCCGGCAGATGATCGGCACCGCCTTCTGGTACGTCCACACCGACCAGTGGCGCTACGACACGTACGCCGCCGACGCCCTCGCCGCCCCCACCGGCGCCGGCGCCTTCGCCGGCAAGCACACCATCGACCTGTTGGCGCAGTCGACCCGGCTGGGCTGGATGCCGTCGATGCCCACCTTCGACCGTAACCCGCTTGATCTCGCCGACGAGGCGCTGGCCGCGAACCCGGACGACCCGGCGCGCTACGTCGCCGACGCGCTGGTCGATGGCCGACTCGGCTTCGCCGGCACCGACCCGGACGCCCCGGAGAACTGGCCCCGGGTGTTGACGGTGTGGCGGGCGAACCTGCTCGGCTCCTCCGGCAAGGGCAACGAGTACTTCCTGCGTCACCTGCTCGGTACCGAGTCGAACCTGCGGGCGGAGCAGGCTCCGGCCGACAACCGCCCGGCCGATGTCGTGTGGCGCGACGAGGCCCCGGAGGGCAAGCTCGACCTGCTGCTGAGCCTCGACTTCCGGATGACCTCGACCACGCTCTTCTCCGACGTGGTGCTACCGGCGGCCACCTGGTACGAGAAGCATGATCTCAGCACCACCGACATGCACCCGTTCGTGAACGCCTTCACCCCGGCGATCAACCCGCCGTGGCAGACCCGCACCGACTTCACCGCCTTCCACGGGATCGCCAAGGCCTTCTCCGCCCTGGCCCGCCGACATCTCGGGGTGCGCCGGGACCTGGTGGCGACGTCACTGCTGCACGACACCCCGGATGCGATGGCTACCCCGGGCGGGGTGGTGCGCGACTGGAAGACCGGCGACGCGCCCGCGGTGCCGGGCCGGACGATGCCGAAGTTCGTGGTCGTGGAGCGGGACTACGGCGCGGTCGCCGACCAAATGGCCGCTCTCGGCCCGCTCCTGGACCGGCTGGGCACCACGAACAAGGCGGTCACCGTCGATGTGAACCGGGAGATCGACTACCTGCGGCGGGTCAACGGCGTGGTGCGGGGTGGCACAGCCGACGGCCGGCCCCGGCTGGACACCGACATCCGGGCGTGTGAGGCCATCCTGGCGCTCTCGGGCACCACGAACGGCCGCATCGCCACCGAGGGCTTCCGGTTCCTGGAGCGGCGGACCGGTCAACGCCTGGCGGACCTCGCCGCCGAGGCCGAGGGGAAGCAGATCACCTTCGCGGACACCCAGTCCCGCCCGGTTCCGGTGATCACGAGTCCGGAGTGGTCGGGCAGTGAGCACGGTGGTCGCCGGTACTCGGCGTTCACGATCAACACGGAGCGGCTGAAGCCGTGGCACACGTTGACCGGGCGGCAGCACTTCTTCCTGGACCACGACTGGATCCACGAGACGGGCGAGGCGCTGCCGATCTTCCGGCCGCCGCTGGACATCCACCGGCTCTTCGGCGAGCCGCGGCTCGGCGCCAACGGAGAGCTGGAGATCACCGTACGGTATCTGACCCCGCACTCGAAGTGGGCTATCCACTCGGAGTACCAGGACAACCTGCTCATGCTGACGCTGTCCCGTGGTGGGCCGACGATGTGGATGAGTGAGGCGGACGCGGCGAAGATCGGGGTGCGGGACAACGAGTGGATCGAGGCGGTCAACCGCAACGGTGTGCTGGTCTGCCGGGCGGTGGTCAGCTACAAGATGCCCGAGGGCACCGTCTACGTCTATCACGCGCAGGAACGGGTGATTGACGTGCCGAAGGCACAGGTCAACGGCCGCCGTGGCGGGATACACAACTCGCTGACCCGGCTGCTGGTCAAACCCACCCACCTGATCGGCGGGTACGCGCAGTTCGCCTTCGCGTTCAACTATCTCGGGCCGACCGGCAACCAGCGCGACGAGGTGACGGTGGTCCGCCGCCGTTCGCAGGAGGTGCGGTACTGATGCGGGTGATGGCGCAGATGGCGATGGTGATGAACCTGGACAAGTGTATCGGGTGTCACACCTGCTCGGTGACCTGCAAGCAGGCGTGGACCAACCGCTCCGGGGTGGAGTATGTCTGGTTCAACAACGTGGAGACCCGCCCCGGCCAGGGCTACCCGCGCACCTACGAGAACCAGCAGCGCTGGCAGGGCGGCTGGGTGCGGACCCGCTCCGGGCGGCTCAAGCCCCGCTCGGGCGGGCGGCTGAAGCGGATGTTCACCATCTTCGCCAACCCGAAGCTGCCCTCCATGCAGGACTACTACGAGCCCTGGACCTACGACTACGAGCACCTGATCACCGCGCCGTCCAGCGACGACATCCCGGTCGCCCGACCGAAATCCCTACTCACCGGCGAGGACATGCAGATCACCTGGAGTGCGAACTGGGACGACTCCCTGGCCGGCGGGAACGAGATCACGGCGGGTGATCCGGTGCTGGCGAAGGTGTCCGAGCAGGTACGACAGGAGTACGAGAAGACCTTCATGTTCTTCCTGCCCCGAATCTGCGAACACTGCCTCAACCCGTCCTGCGCCGCGTCCTGCCCCTCCGGGGCGATCTACAAGCGCAGCGAGGACGGCATCGTGCTGGTCGATCAGGACCGCTGCCGCGGCTGGCGGATGTGCATCACCGGCTGCCCGTACAAGAAGGTGTACTTCAACCACCGCACCGGAAAGGCGGAGAAGTGCACGTTCTGTTTTCCCCGCATCGAGATCGGCCAGCCGACCATCTGCTCCGAGACCTGCGTCGGCCGGCTGCGGTACCTCGGCCTCCTGCTCTACGACAGCGACCGGGTGGCCGAGGCCGCCGCCACCGAATCCGAACAGGATCTCTACGCGGCGCAACGCTCGGTCTTCCTCGACCCGCACGACCCCACCGTCGTGGCCGCCGCGCGGTCCGGTGGGATCCCCGACGACTGGATCGAGGCCGCCCAGCAGTCCCCGATCTGGGATCTGATCATGAAGTACGAGGTGGCGCTGCCGCTGCACCCGGAGTACCGGACCATGCCGATGGTCTGGTACATCCCGCCCCTGTCCCCCGTGGTGGACGTGCTGCGCGACACCGGCCACGACGGTGAGGAGGCCGGCAACCTCTTCGGTGCTATCGACGCCCTCCGCATCCCCGTCGACTACCTCGCGGAGCTCTTCACCGCCGGCGATCCCGCACCCGTACGCGCGGCGCTCGACCGGCTCGCCGCCATGCGCGCCTACCAACGCCGCAGCAACCTCGGCGAGACACCGGACGACGCCATCCCCGCCAGCGTCGGCATGACCAGCGACGAGATGGACGACATGTACCGCCTCCTGGCCATCGCCAAGTACGAACAGCGCTACGTCATCCCCGCCGCCCACGCCGAGGACGCCCACCGGCTGGAGAAGATCGCCACCGAGTGCTCCCTGGACTACGAGGGCGGCCCCGGGATGGGCGGCGGCGGGCCCTACGGACAGGGCCCCTTCGGGGAAGCCTCCGGCACCCCCGTACCGATCCAGGTGGAGACCTTCGACGCGCAACGCAGCCGGCAGCGGGCCGACTCCCTGACCGAGGCCGGCGAACCGGCCCAGCGGGCCAACCGGATCGACGCCGGTGGTGCGGGCAACCGGACCGGCGCCCGGCCGCAGCAGGACCCGGCCGGCGAGGGCGGCGACGTGACCAGCCCCGGCGTCCTCGACATCAACCGGGACCAGCCATGACGACCGGACCGACGACCTGGCGGCCCGTCGCCGCCCGCGCCGCCTCGCTGCTGCTGCGCTACCCCGACGAGGAGGTCCTCGCCGCGCTGCCGATCATCCGGGCCGCCCTCGACGCGCTCCCCGATACCGTGGCGAAGCCGCTCCGGCAGGTGCTGACCCACCGGGAGGCAACCACCCCCGGCGAGCTGCGCGCCGCGTACGTGCAGCTGTTCGACTTCCGCCGCCGGTGCTGCCTGCACCTGAGCTACTACACCTGCGGCGACACCCGCCGCCGCGGCGAGGCGCTCGTCGGCTTCGCCGCCGCATACAAGACCGCCGGCCTGGTGGTGGTCGACGGCGAGTTGCCCGACTACCTGCCGGCGCTGCTCGACCTCGCCGCCGAAGACGACACCGGATGGCGGCTGCTGCACGACAACCGGGTCGGCCTCGACCTGCTCGCCGAGTCGCTGGGCAAGGAGGAGTCCCCGTACCGGCACGCGGTCGAGGCGATCCGGGCCATGCTGCCCGCCCCGCGCCCCGCCGACGTCGCCGCCGCGCGCCGGCTGGCCCGCACCGGCCCGCCGGCCGAAGAGGTTGGTCTCGAACCGTACGGGCTCGTCGACACCACCGGGGGGCGCAGATGAACACGGTGCACGTGCTGCTCTGGGTGGTCTACCCGTACCTGGCCATCACGATCCTGATCGGAGGGCTGATCTGGCGCTATCGCTACGACAAGTTCGGCTGGACCACCCGCTCCACCCAGCTGTACGAGACCGCCCTGTTGCGCTGGGGCAGCCCCCTGTTCCACTTCGGCGTACTCATGGTGCTGATCGGGCATGTGGTCGGCCTCCTCATCCCCAAGTCCTGGACCGAGGCGGTCGGCATCACCGAGCACAACTACCACTTCATGGCCGTCTTCATCGGCACCGTCGCCGGCTTCTGCACCCTCGCCGGAATGGTCATCCTGATCGCCCGCCGCCGCTTCACCGGCCCCGTCTTCGCCGCCACCACCCGCAACGACAAAGCGATGTACGTGTTTCTCGCGGCCGTCATCGTGCTGGGGCTCTGGAACACGGTGCGGGGCAACATCACCGAAGGGGGTTACGACTACCGCGCGGACCTCTCGCCCTGGTTTCGGTCGCTGTTCTATTTCAGCCCCGATCCCGAACTCATGACCAGCGTGCCGATCGGATTCCAACTCCACGTCGTGGCCGCGTTCGCCCTCTTCGCGTTCTGGCCGTTCACCCGGCTGGTACACGCCTTCAGCGCGCCGATCGGCTACGTCACCCGGCCGTACGTCGTCTACCGCAGCTACGGGACCCGACCGCGCCCGTCCCGGCCGGGTTGGGAAGGACCGCCGACGCTGCCAACCCGCTCCTCGTCCCGAGGTAGGAAATGACAGGCTCGCATGCGAGCCCGTCGGCTGCCGGCGCGACGCGCAACCTGGTGCTGGCCACGGTCGGGTTCGCGCTGAACTTCTGGGCCTGGGCGCTGCTGGGCCCGCTCGCTCCGGGCATCAAGGAACGCCTCGGGTTGAGCTTCACCGCCCAGTCACTGCTGGTGGCGGTGCCCGTCGTGGTCGGTTCGATCGGCCGGATCCCGGTCGGCGCGCTCACCGACCGGTTCGGCGCACGGACCATGTTCCCGCTGGTCTCGCTGGCCACCGTGGTGCCCGTGCTGGCCTTGTCGGTGGTGTCGTCCTACCCCGCCCTGATCATCACCGGCTTCTTCCTCGGCATCGGCGGTACCGCCTTCGCCGTCGGCGTACCGCTCGTCTCGGCCTGGTACCCGCCCGCCCGCCGGGGTTTCGCCATCGGCGTGTTCGGCGTCGGCATGGGCGGCACCGCGATCGCCAACTTCACCACCATCCGCCTGGGCGACGCCTACGGCGAGGCCACCCCGTTCCTGCTCGTCGCCGCCGTCCTCGCCGGTTATGCGGTCGTGGCATTCCTGTTTCTCCGCGACGAGCCACATCGACCACGGGCAACCGTCTCGGCGTGGACGCGTACCGCCGATGTCAGCCGGCTCGCCGTGACCTGGCAGCTGTGTTTCCTCTACGCGGTCAGCTTCGGCGGCTTCGTGGCGTTCAGCGTCTACCTGCCGGCCTACCTGCGCATCGCCTACGAACTACCCGAGCATGACGCTGCGCTACGCACCGCCGGCTTCGTCGTACTCGCCGTCATCGCCCGACCGGTCGGGGGCTGGCTGTCCGACCGCTTCCAGCCGGTCTCCGTGCTGGTCTGGTGTTTTGCCGGCACCGCCGGGTTCGCTCTCGTGCAGGCCTTCCAGCCGCCGCTGATACCGGTCGCCACCATCACCTTCCTCGGCATGGCGGCTCTGCTCGGCGCCGCCAGTGGCGGCGTTTTCGCCCTGGTGGGCAAGGTGGCGCCCGCGGACAAGGTCGGTACCGTCACCGGCGTCGTCGGCGCCGCCGGTGGGCTCGGCGGCTTCGTCCCCCCACTCATCATGGGATGGGTCTTCGACCTTGAGGGCTCCTACGCCATCGGGCTGATGCTGCTGTCCAACGTCGCCCTCGCCGCTGCCGTCTACACCGCGGTGCGGATGGGTGGACAGACCAGACAGGACGTCTCCCCGCCCCGGTAGGGCAGCACGGACATCGCGCCGGGCCCGGCCCGTGCCGCCCCGGGTGTCCACGCCGGCCGGGTGTGTCCACGCCGGGTCGCCGTTCCTCCGGGCCGAGCATTCCGGGACTTTCGGCCCTGATCTGGGCTGTTGTCTGCCTGTTCCATGGAATCAGGTCACGTTTCCACAGACTCACTCGGGGGCGAGCCGAAGAATTCGCGGCCTTCACGCCGATCGATGCCAAAGGAGTGGTCTTGCTCTCGCAATCCTCAGCAGCAGTGGTAACGGCGACCCTGCCCGCTGTGCAGGCGCACGGCGAAGCGATCACCAGCCGGTTCTACCAACGAATGTTCGAGGCCCATCCGGAGCTACTGAACATCTTCAACAAGGGCCACCAGGCCACCGGGGCGCAGCCGGCCGCGCTCGCCGCCTCTGTGGTCGCCTACGCCGAGCACCTCGTCAACGGCGGCGACGAGACACAGTGGGAGCTGATCCTGAGCCGGATCGCCCACAAACACGCCTCGCTCGGCATCACCGCCACCCAGTACACGATCGTCGGCCGCCACCTGCTCGCCGCGGTCGGCGAGGTGCTCGGTGCGGCCGTGACCGCCGAGGTCGCGGCGGCCTGGGACGAGGTGTACTGGCTGCTCGCCTGCGAGCTGATCGCCCGGGAGGCGCGGCTCTACACCGAGGCCGGGGTGGGCGAGGACGGGTCGGTGTGGCGGCACTGGCGGGTCGTGGAGTGCGTACAGGAGACCGCGGATGTCATCTCCTTCCACCTGGTCCCGGCCGACGGTGGCCCGCTTCCCACCTTCACGCCCGGGCAGTACGTCTCCGTCGCGGTCGACTTGGACGGCGGGGGGCAGCAGATCCGGCAGTACAGCCTCTCCGGCCGACCCGGCGCAACCCACTGGCAGATCACGGTCAAGCGGGTACGCGCTGCCGGCGACGCGCCCGAAGGCGTGATCTCGACCTTCCTGCACGAGCGGGTGACCGTCGGCGACACGCTCCGCCTCAGCCCCCCGTTCGGCGAGGTCAGCGCGGTCGGGGACACGGGTCCGCTGGTGCTGGTCAGCGCCGGGATCGGCCTGACCCCGGCGATGTCGGCCCTGCACCACCTGGCCGCGACCGAGACCGACCGGGAGGTGGTGTTGGTGCACGCCGACCGCAGCGCCGCCGGGCACGCCCGCCGCCACGAGCTGCCGGAGTTGGCGGAGCAGTTGCCGAACCTGTCGGTGCTGCTCTGGTACGAGGATGCCGCCGACGGTGAGTTGGACCGGCTGAAGGCGGAGGTCAACACCGGCCGGCTGGAACCGAACCGGATCCCGGTACCGGCCGGAGCCGACGTCCACCTCTGCGGGCCGCTGCCGTTCATGTACCAGGTCCGCGCCGAACTCCTCCGCCAGGGCGTGTCGAAGGACCGGATCGGCTACGACGTATTCGGCCCGGGAATGCTGCGCGACTGAATCCTGATGGGCTGACTCCCCGGCCGCGCGGCCGGGGAGTCAGCCCATCAGGAGACCAGCACCAGCGTGCCGAGCACCAGGACCGAGCAGACGATCTCGATCATGCCGACCGGGGCGGGGCGCAGTGCCCGGCCGGGCAGCAACCACGCCCGGACCAACAACACCAGGAAGATCGGGGCGAGCCCCACGTCGAGCAGGGTCACCACCACCAGCGCCGCCAGGTGGAAACCGATGGACAGGCGCCGGTAGGAAGTGCTGCCGCGCTCCCGGATCATGGTCTTGACGTAGCAGACCGTGCCGGTCAGGTAGAGCAACAGCACCACGAAGGCCGGGACAACCCGCTCCGGTGACACCCCCGCGACCGTGGCCACGACAAAGATCAGTAGGCAGCTCTGCACCACCGAGGCGAGGTCGTTGAGCAGGGCCCGCTCGCGCCGGCGCCAGGCGTACCCGGCGTTGACCGCCAGCAGTGCCGCAAAGGCCGGGGCGTACCAGAGCACAGCCGGCCGGACTACCACCACCGCCAGCGCCAACGGCGCCGCGACCAGGGCGTAGAGCCGGAGCTGGGCAAGGTAACGGCGCGGTCGACGACTCTTGACGGCCTGGAAGACGTAGTAGGACAGCAGGTAGCCGGCCAACCAGGCACCGAGCAGTGGCAGCTGCAGCCACCCCGGGCCGACCACGGCGACCCCGACCAGGTACGGCAGGAGCAGCATCGCCCAGGCGCCGTGCTGCGGCGGCAGGTAGCGGCGGAGCACCCGCTGGCGGTTGACGGGCCGGCGGGCGGTCGCGGGGCCGGTGGTCTCGGGTGCCGCCGGCGACTGGGTGCTCATACCGGCCGGGTGGCGTCCGACGGGAGTGAGAGCCGCACCACGCAGGCGGTGGGCGCGCCGAACGGCTCCAGCACGGCGTCGCTCGCCGGGGCGCCCGCCTGCTCCAGCGCGCCCCGGACGACGCCGACGTGCAGCCCGCAGATGGCGTCCGGATTCTGGCTCACCAGTTCGAGGAAGGGGCAGGTGTGCAGGTGGATCTCGGTGTGCCCGTCCGCCGTCTGTTTCAGGTCCGGGTCGAAGCCCAGGCCGCGCAGGACCGCGATGGCGGTGTCGACCGGCTTCTCCCCTCGGGGGGTCGCCGCCGCGAGATGCCGCCCCCAGTCGTGGCCGGCGCGGGCGGCCTCGGCCCGGGCGTCGCCCCGGCTCTGCCGGGCCAGGTGATCGAGCAGAGCCGCGGTGAGGGCGCGGTACGGCGCCGGCGCGGGGGTCTCCTCGGGCACCGTCCGGTAGCGCCAGGCTGGCCGACCCGGCTGGCCCCCGCTGGCCCGGGCCTTGACCAGCAGCCCGGCGTTGACGAGCCGGTCGAGGTGGCTGCGGGCGGTGGAGGGGTGCAGGCCGGTCCGCGCACTGATCTCGGCGATGGTGAGGCCGCCTTCCGCAGTGCGGGTCAGTTCCAGGATTGACGCCCGGCTGAAGGTGCCGAGCGCCCGATGCCGGGTGGTGTCGATGGCCTGCCCGGTCGGCCCGATGTTCACGGTTGTCACGTTTGGCAATGTTACAACGTCAAACATCGTCAAAACCCGGAGGTGAATCCGCCTCGGGCACCGCCGCACCCCGCTGCGCCGCACCGACCTGGCCGAGGGCGGGAATGGTCCGGCCCGGGCGGGCCGGGGGCGGAGCCGGGGTGGTCCGGAGCGGCGGGGCGCGGCTACGGTCGGAGGATCCGACGCGCGGAGAGGTGGGCCGGTGCGGCTACTCAGCTGGTTGTCCGAGTCCGTTGACGAGCGGCCGGACGCGGTCCAGATCAACGACCGGGGCGTGTCCTGGGGAGAGCTACGACGGCTCGCCGCGGCCGTCGCCGACGACCTGCACGGCCTGGACCGGGTGGCGCTCGAGGCGAGCACGGATCTGGCGACGGTGGTCGGTGTCGCCGGGGCGCTGCTGGCCGGCACGGCGGTCGTGCCGGTGCCGCCGGACGCCGGGCCGCGGGAGCGGGACCACATCCTGCGCGACTCGGGCGCCGAGGCGGTACTCGTACCGGCGCACGGAAAGCGTCGGGGCGACCACCCCGACCGACCCCTCATCCCGGTCGACCTCACCCGCCGGGCGGACAGCATCCGCCCGGAGCCCGACCCCGCCGACACCGCGCTGATCCTCTACACCAGCGGCACGACGGGGGCACCGAAGGGGGTGGTGCTCTCCCGCCGGGCCGTCGCCGCCTGCCTGGACGGGCTCGCCGACGCCTGGGGCTGGACTCCGGACGATCTGCTGGTGCACGGGCTGCCCCTGTTCCACGTGCACGGCCTGGTCCTCGGTGTGCTCGGCCCGCTGCGGCTGGGCAGCCGACTGCACCACGTGGGCCGGCCCACCCCGGAGCGGTACGCGGGCGCGGCCGGCTCGCTCTACTTCGGGGTGCCGACCATCTGGTCCCGGGTCGCCGCCGCACCGGCGGCCGCCCGGGCTCTGCGCTCGGCCCGGCTGCTGGTTTCGGGCAGCGCGGCCCTGCCCACGGCCGTCGGCACCGGTCTCGCCGCGCTGACCGGCCGCCGGGTCGTGCAGCGGTACGGCATGACCGAGACGTTGATCACGGTCAGCGCCCGCGCCGACGGTCCGCACCGCCCGGACGCGGTGGGGCTGCCGCTGCCCGGGGTGCGTACCCGCCTGGTTGACGACGGCGGCGCTCCGTTGCCCGCCGATGGGGAGACCATGGGTGAGTTGCAGGTGCGCGGTCCCACCCTCTTCGACGGGTACCTGCGCCGACCGGAGGCCGATACGGCCAGCCGCACGTCCGACGGGTGGTTCCGCACCGGCGACGTGGCCACGATCGGTCCGGACGGTTGGCATCGGATCGTCGGTCGGGCCGCCACCGACCTGATCAAGAGTGGCGGCTATCGGATCGGCGCCGGCGAGGTGGAGGACGCGCTGCTGGCCCATCCGGGGGTCCGGGAGGCTGCCGTGGTCGGCATCCCCGACTCTGACCTCGGCCAGCAGGTGACGGCGTTCGTGGTGAGCGACGGCGTAGCGGAGTCGGAGTTGATCGACTTCGTGGCCCGGCAGTTGTCGGTACACAAGCGCCCGCGGCAGGTACGGCGGGTCGACGCCCTACCCCGCAACGCCCTGGGCAAAGTGCAGAAGTCTCGCCTGACTGCGGAGTGACCGGCCGCGCCCGTCGGGGCCGCGGAATTGGATCTGACCGGGGCGCGGAAGCCGCCCTCGACGCCGCCCAGGTCCGGAACGCGACAATTAAGATCCTTAACCAAGAGAGATAAATAAAAATTGACATGCATCTTAACAATAAGTTAACTTAACTGTGAGAGCGCTCTCGTGATCCGACCGCCACCACCCCCTGGAGGTCACGCGAATGAGCCACAAGCTGAGCGCACTGATAGGTCTCGCCCTCGGCACCTGTCTCGTGGTCACGGCCACCCCCGCCGCTGCCAGCCCGGCCGCTGTCAGCCCGGCCGTCGTCCCACCCGCGGTCGCGTCCGCCACCGCAACGACACCCGCCTCGCCGGCCGCGGGCACACCGGCCACCGGCGCACCGGCGATGCTTCCGGCCAGCCAACTCGACGCACTGCGCCGGGACCTCGGCCTGACCGCCGGGGAACTGGCCACCCGACTCACCGTTGATGCCACCGCGGCTTCGATCGAGCCGCGGATGCGGGCCGAGTTGGCCGAGGCGTACGCCGGAACCTGGGTCAGCCCCGACGGACGCACCACGGTGGTCGGGTTGACCGACCCCGCGCTCGCCACCAAGGTACGCGCGGCCGGGGCGAAGCCCCGAATCGTCACCCGCAACCTCACCGAGCTGCGACAGCTCACCGCCAAGCTGGACCGGCGGGCGGCGGTCGCCGGCTCCGCGGTACACGCCTGGCACATCGCACTGCCCAGCAACACGGTGTCGATCGAGGCCAGCAACGCCGCGGCGGCCACCACCTTCGCCCGCACGGCCGGGCTGCCCGAGGACGCGCTGTCGGTGGTGGCCAGCACCGAGGCGTACCGCCCGCTCTACGACATCCGCGGCGGCGACCAGTACGTCATCAACAGCCGCCTCATCTGCTCGATCGGCTTCGCGGTCGCTGGCGGGTTCGTCACCGCCGGACACTGCGGCAACGCTGGCGAGCCCACCACCGGCTCCGGGGCCGCGCAGGGGGTCATCCGCGGCTCCTCGTTCCCCGGCGACGACCTCGGCTGGGTCGAAACCAACGCCAACTGGATCCCCCGGCCGTGGGTGTCCACCTACGACGGAAATGTGGTCACGGTGACCGGCTCGCAGGAAGCCGCGGTCGGTGCCGCGGTCTGTCGGTCCGGCCGGACCACCGGTTGGCAGTGCGGCACCATCACCGCCACGAACGTCACCGTCAACTACGCCGCCGGACCCGTCTACGGGATGGTCCGCAGCACCGCCTGCGCCCAACCCGGCGACTCCGGCGGGTCCTTCGTCGCCGGCTCCCAGGCACAGGGCGTCACCTCGGGTGGCTCGGGCAACTGCACCACCGGTGGTAGCACCGTCTACCAGCCGGTCAACGAGATCCTGTCCCGCTACGGACTGTCACTGACCACGTCGGGCGGCGGATCAACACACCGAATCATCGGGCTCGCCAACAAGTGCGTTGATGTGCCGGGCGCCAACGGGGCCGACGGCCAGTACCTGAACCTGTGGCGCTGCAACGGCACCAACGCCCAGGACTGGACCTTCCCGGGCGACGGCACGATCCGGGCGTTCGGCCTCTGCATGGACGTGGCCTGGGGGTCGGTCGACAACGGCGCAGTGGTGCAACTGGCCTACTGCAGCGGCAACCCGGCCCAGCAGTGGGTGCTCACCAGCGCGGGAGAACTCGTCAACCCCCAGGCGAACAAGTGCCTTGATGTCAAGAATGGAAGCAGCGCCGACGGTGCGCGGCTGCAGACCTACCAGTGCCATGGTGGCGCCAATCAACGGTGGCGCCTCGGGTGAGCAAATCCGCACTCCGGCTCGCTGAGATTGCGACCGGTGGTCGATAGGAGCACGGAACTGCGGTGAACGCAGACACGTTCACCGCAGTTCCGCGTGGGGGAATCACCGTGGGGATGACCCGGTCACTTGACCGAGATCTGTCCCAGCCGATCGATGTCGCCGCGCAGCGCGGCACGGACGGTCGCCCACGTGTCGTCGCCGGGATAGAGCGCGCTGCGCAGGTATGCCGCGGTGAGCTGCTGGACGAGGGCGACTCGCTCGGGGCTTTCGTCGGTCGTTTCCGTGACGGTGTAACCGGCGATTCCGCCCAGGGAGTGCTCCGCCCTGTACAGGGTGAGCAGGCTCTTGGGGCCCGGGCTCAGGTGGTACGGATCGGTGAACCAGTCCGGCCCGCGTACGGAGAGCGGCGACTGGTCCTTGTCCCCCGCGACCACAAGCGCCGGCGTTGTCATCTCCGCGAAGCTCGGGCTCATGAACGGGAAGTGCTCGACCGCGAACGGACTCAGGTCGGCCCCGCCGGTGCCGGTCGTGGAGAGCAGCACACCGGCGGTGACCCGCGAGTCGGACATGTTCTCGCCGGGAAGGCCATCAGCTCCGAGGACCCGCGCGCCCAGCAGCATGCTGACCGTCTGGCCACCCCAGGAGTGTCCAGCCGCGGCGATCCGGCCACGGTCGAGTCGTCCGGCGAGACCGGGAACGGCGGCCTCGATGAGGTCGAGGTGGTCGAGCGTGCGCTTCAGGTCGGCGACGCGGAAGCGCCAGATCTCCGGGTGCCGGGGGTCGTCGGGCGCGAGGTTCAGCGTGCGGGAGTCAAGGTGGGTGGGTTGGGCCACCACAAAGCCGTGGGCCGCCCAGTAGTCGACCAGCGGGGCGTATGCCCGCATCGACTTGCCGAAGCCGTGCGAGAAGATGAGGATGGGTAGTTCGCGTCCCGCCACGGGGGCCGAGATCCGGATCTGCAGGTCCTCGCCACGGTCCGCGGCCGGCAGGGTCACCGGGCTGACCGAGACGATCGGGGTGGGCGCTCCTGCCGCTACGTCGCTGTTGAACATGGATAGAGCTCCTTGAAAGTGCTGGGTGAGGCGCATACGTGGACCTGAGCGGGCGGTCCGACACACAATCAAGCGGAACAGCATTCCGCTTGCCCCAACAATACGGAACGTGGCTCCGCATGCCATTGATTGTGATGGAGGTAACAGCATCGTGGGCACATCCGACCAGGGGCCGCAGCCGTCCGCGCGGAAGCGGGCCGATGCCCGACGCAACGAGCAGAGCCTGCTCGACGCCGCCGCCGCCGCCTTTCTCGACGCCGGCGTGGACGCGCCGGTACGCGACATCGCCGCCCGGGCGGGGGTGGGTGTCGGCACGATCTACCGCCACTTCCCGACGCGCGCCGACCTCGTCATCGCCGTCTACCGACACCAGGTCGACGCCGCCGCCGAGGCCGGCCCGACGCTGCTGGCGTCGAGCGACACCCCATCCGCCGCCCTCGCGCAGTGGATCGACCTCTTCGTCGACTTCCTGGTCACCAAACACGGCCTCGCCGAAGCGCTCCAGTCCGACGACACCACCTTCGAGGCGCTGCACGCCTACTTTCTCGACCGCCTCGTCCCCGTCTGCACCCGGTTACTCGACGCCGCGGCCACCGCGGGTGAGGTACGCCCCGACGTGGCGGCCTACGAACTCCTGCGCGGCGTGGGCAACCTGTGCATCGGTGCCGGTCGCGACCCCCGCTACGACGCACGCCGCCTGGTTGCGCTGCTCATCGCCGGGCTGCGCCCCTGACCTGGTCACTCCCGCCCACCACCGCACCCCGGGAGCGCTGCCCCGCGCCGCCCGGCCACCCGGTGTCAGTTGCCATCGGGGACAGCGAACTCCCGTAGCTGCCCGTCGTCGATCCGCAACCACCGCCGTACCCCGATCTCGGTGAGGAACCGTTCGTCGTGGCTGACCACGACGAACGCCCCCCGGTAAGCCTGTAGCGCGGTCTCCAGCTGTCGAATGCTGACCAGGTCGAGGTTGTTGGTCGGCTCGTCGAGCAACAACAGGTGCGGAGCCGGCTCGGCGTACAGGACGCAGGCGAGCGTGGCGCGCAGCCGCTCCCCTCCGGAGAGCACCCCGACCGGCAGGTGCGCCCGCGCTCCCCGGAACAGGAACCGGGCCAACACGTTCATCCGTTCCGACTGCGGTCGGTCCGGCGCGTACCGGCCGAAGTTCTCCGCCAGCGTCTGTTCGGGGTCGAGCAGGTCGAGGCGCTGCGACAGGTACGCCAGCCGACCGTCTGCCCGCCGCAGGGTTCCCGCGTCCGGGGGCAGGGAGCCGTCCAGCAGGCGCAGCAGGGTCGACTTACCGACGCCGTTCGGGCCGGTGAGCCCGATCCGCTCCGGGCCCCGGACGGTCAGGTCGATGCCCTCGCCGGCGAAGAGGCCGCGGACCCGCAGCCCCTTCGCGGCGACGAGGGTACGCCCGGCGGGCACCGCCGTGTCGGGTAGTTCGACGCTGATGGTCGCGTCGTCGCGCAGCGCGCGACTGGCCTCGTCGAGGCGGGCGCGCGCGTCGGCGACCCGAGCGGCGTGCGTCTCGTCGGCCTTGCCGGCCGACTCCTGGGCACGCCGCTTGAGGCCACCGGCGATGACTTTGGGTAGTCCAGCGTTCTTGACGTTGCGCGCGGCGTTGTTGGAGCGGCGCTCGGCCCGCTCGCGGGCCTGCTGCATCTCCCGCTTCTCCCGCCTAACCTCGAGTTCGGCGGAGCGGACGTGCCGTTGGGCGGCCTCCTGGGCTGCCTGCGTCGCCTCCTGATAGGCGGTGAAGTTCCCACCGAAGAACCGGACCTCACCCGTGTTCAACTCGGCAATCCGCTCCATCTGGTCCAGCAGTGCCCGGTCGTGGCTGACCACCAGCAAGGACCCGGACCAGTCCCGCAGGACGGCGTACAGGCGGTGCCGGGCGTCGACGTCGAGGTTGTTGCTGGGCTCGTCGAGCAGCAGTACGTCGGGGCCGCGCAGCAGCTGGGCGGCCAGCCCGAGGGCGACGATCTGGCCACCGCTGAGCGTACCCAGCTGGCGGTCGAGGGCGAGCTCACCGAGCCCGACCCGGTCCAGCTCGGCGCGGCTGCGCTCCTCGACATCCCAGTCGTCACCGACCGCGGCGAAGTGTTTCTCGCGAGCGTCGCCAGCTTCGATGGCGTGCAGGGAGGCGATGGTCGTGGCGACGCCGAGCACCTCCGCGACGGTCACGTCACCGGCCAGCGGCAGGTTCTGCGCCAGATAGCCGAGGGTGCCGTTGACAGTGACGTGGCCGGCGGTGGGGTCGAGTTCGCCGGCGATCAGCCGGAGCAGGGTGGTCTTGCCGGCCCCGTTGGGCGCGACCAGGCCGGTACGCCCGGCACCGACCGAAAAGGACAGGTCCTGGAAGACGGTGGTGCCGTCGGGCCAGGCAAAAGAGAGACGGGTGCAAACGACAGAAGCGTCGGACATCGACAGAACCTCGCGGGTGAGGTGGGCGCGCCGGGGCTGCCCAGGGCAGGTTTAACGACGACGGGACAGCCAGGGCGGTGGTGCCACAGATGTGCACCTGCTCGCTGGCTGGACACTCCGAGATCACCCGGAGATGTCGTCGTCACCTACCACGTCTGCGCTCCCTGGTCCGGCCCGACGGCGACCGCGTCAGCCCGATTCGATGCCGGCCCGATCAGAGGCCGACCCAACTCGATGCCGGCCCATTGGGTGCCGACCCGATTCGATGCCCACATCCTAACAGCGGCGGGCCGTCGGTGCTTCCCGCTGCACCGACGGCCCGCCGCGGCGTGGTCCGCCCCGCGGGTGTGCCCTGGCTCAGGTGTCGGCCGACTCACTGACCTCGGGCCGGTCTTCGGCGGCCGTGCTGGTGTTCGCGCGGGTGCGGTGCAGGCTCCACCCGATGGAGACCGCGATGGTCGCCACGATCATGCCAAGGGTGACCGGGATGGGTAGCTTGCCGACCGGGGTCTCGGAGAGGATCAGCTTGACGCTGGCGAAGGCGAGCAGCACGGCCAGGCCGTAGTGCAGGTACACGAACCGGCGCAGCAACCCGGCGACGGCGCGTCGCGCATCGGGTACTCCTCCTCGAATTACGCTCCAGTATTCACGAAGTATAGTTCCCATGTCAACTCGGCCGAGCTGTGGCCACGATGCTGCATTCGTGTCTTGCGGTGCATATATTGGCGGGCAACACACCGGACAACGACGGGATGGTGATCATGGCGCAGGCGGCCCAGCCCAGGACGGCGGACGGGGCGAAGGGGTGGACCTTCCTGACCAATCACGCACATGTGCTGCTGGCCATCGCCCGAGAACCGACGACGCGACTGCGCGATGTCGCCACCGCTGTCGGCATCACCGAACGCGCCGCCCAGGCCATCGTCGCCGACCTGGAAGCCGCCGGCTACCTGCACCGAGAGCGGGTTGGCCGGCGCAACGCGTACACCGTCAACCCAACCGGCCCATTCCGGCACCCGGCGGAGGCCGACCACCGCATCGGCGAACTGATCGAACTTTTCACCGACGCACCGAACCCCTGACCCAATCCACCCCTCGCCCACCACCCTGGCCAGGACACGAGGAGCACGTACGAATGAGGATCGGGGTCTCCGGGACGCACGGGACCGGAAAGACGACACTGGTCGAGGCGCTGTGCGCCCGGTTGCCCGGCCATGTGGCGGTGGACGAGCCGTACCACCTGCTCGAGGAGGAGGGGTACGAGTTCCAGTACCCACCGTCGCCAGCGGACCACCGGATGCTGATGGCACGATCGGCCCGAAGTCTCTGCTCGCCGCCGTCGCCGTCCGCCACGATCTTCGACCGCACCCCGTTGGACTACCTGGCGTACCTGGTGGCGGCCGGTGCGGACCCGTCGGAGGCGGCGGGTCAGGCGCCCCTCCGAGCCGCCTTCACCCACCTCGACCTGCTGGTCATCACGGTGATCACACCCGAGACGGAGCGCCGGCTCCCCGGAACGGAATGGCCCGGCCTCCGGGCACGGATGAACGACGCACTGCTGGAACTCGTCTACGCCGACCCGCTCGACGCCTGGCCGGACACGCCGGTGCTGGAGCTCAACGGCCCGCTGGACGGCAGAACCGACCTGGTCCTCGGCGCCGTCGCGCAACTCGGCTAACCGGGATCGGGAGCGGCGCCGACCGGGCCGGCGAGGGAGACCAGTTTCCGCACCGTGTTCCAACTGCGCAGCGTCATGTTCGCGCCGAGCTTGTGGGCGCGGATCGCCTTGCCGAGGGGGGAGTTCTGGGGCCCGTCAGCGAACCACAGGTAGCACGTACCGTCGCGGACCATGATTCGATCCGCGCCGAGCGTCGTGGCGTCGATCGAGTCCAGGCGTTCCTGCGGCGGCGCGGGGTCACAGAATCCCACGTGAAAGTAGCTCGGCGCGCGCTCCGCCTCCTCGGGCATGGGGTTGCGCGCGATAACCGCCTCAACCAGGGCGCGGCTGCGCACCATGACGGCGATCGACAGGCCGAACGAGTCGCTGATCCCCTTCCGGATCCGGCGTGCCACTGCGGCCGAGTCCGCGTCCGCCGTTGTGACCACGGCGTTCCCGCTGTTGAGCAAGGTCCGCACCTCCGTGTAGCCGAGGTCGGTGAGCAGGGCTTTGAACTCGGCCATCGCGATCCGGTTGTGCCTACCGACATTGATCCCCCGCAACAGGACGATGTGTCTGGCCATAGCTCCCTCGACTTGTCAGATGATGGCCGGGCTGCGGCGTTCCAACAGCACCACGTCGCGCCACCGGCCGTGCTGACGGCCGACCCGCTCCCGGGTGCCAACGACCCGGAAACCCATTCGGGTGTGCAGGGCCAGGCTGGCGACGTTCTCCGGGAAGACGCCGGACTGGATGGTCCAGATCCCGGCCGTCTCGGTGGCGGCGATCAGCGTGGTGAGCAGCAGCCGGGCGACGCCGCGCCCCTGTCGCGCCGGGTCGACGTAGACGGAGTGTTCCACCACTCCGGCATACACGCGGCGGGTGGAGACCGCCGACACGGCGACCCAGCCGAGGACCGTGCCGCTGTCGTCAACGGCGACGTAGCGGTGCTCGGGCAGCCGGCCGGCATCAAATTCCGTCCAGGTCGGGGCTGTGGTTTCGAAGCTGGCGTCGCCGGAGTCGAGGCCCGCCTGGTAGATCGCCAGGATGGCCTCCGCGTCATCGCGCCGCATGGGCCGGACAGCGACATCGTCCATCAGCACCCCCTCGACCCGGTCTGCCCGACGGATCAGGCCTCGGACCACGGATCATCCCGTAGGCACCTTGCTAACGTCTATCGCACCAACGCGTGCAGACTGATCCGCCGGCAGGCTGACCACTTGCAGGCTGATTCGAGAAGTGTCAAACTAGACGAATGCCGAAGCAAGCGACATCACTCCCCCACACCGTCCTCGGCGGCGACACCCCCTGCTGCCCACCCCTGGCGCAGCAGCGCGTTCCCGCGGAAGTCGCCACCGCACTCGCTCCGGCGTTCAAGGCACTCGGGGATCCGGTGCGGCTCCAGCTGATGTCGATGATCGCTTCGGCCGAGAACGGCGAGGCGTGCGTGTGCGACCTCACCCCCGCCTTCGACCTGAGCGGGCCGACGATCTCGCACCACCTCCGGACCCTGCGCGAGGCGGGGCTCGTGGACGCCGAGCGGCGGGGCACCTGGGTGTACTACCGGGCCAGGAAGGCCGTCCTCAGCCAGCTGGCGGCGCTACTCGCGAGCGGAGGTGGAACGACAGCCCCGTAGGCCGAAGGCACCACCCCACACAGTTCGACTCCACCACCATTCCACCCGACAACGCTGTCACCCAGTCGCGAAACCCCCGCCACCAGAGTCACCGAACTTGTCACACTCTTCTCATCTGGGCATGAAAACCCTTCGAATGAGGAGCAGCCATCGTGCGCGACTGGAGCCACCTGGTACCCGGCTGGGCGCTATTCCTCATCTTCCTGACGCTCTTCGTCGGAATCGCGGTGCTGGGTGCGCTCCTGCTACACGGGCGGGCCAGGCGGACGTTCCGCGCCGAGCCGAAGTGGCTGAGCTTCATCACGCACACCATCATGATCACCGGCACCTTCTACGCGCTCCTGCTCGCCCTGACCGCCTTCTCCGCGTACGGGACCTACACCCAGGCCGGCCTCGCGGTCGCTACCGAGGCGGCGGACCTGAGCGCCCTCTACCGCACGGTGTCCAAGCATCCCGAGCCCGCCCGGACCCAACTGCAGGGCCTGCTACACGCCCATGTCGACTTCATGGTCGACGAAGCCTGGCCCGCCTACCAGCGAGGGCTCAGCGCGGATGGCGAACTCAAGGCAGAGAACAACGTCCACGAGGTGTTGCTGACCTTCAATCCAGAATCAACGAAGGACGGGCAGCTCAACAGTCTCGCCCTGGCGGAGCTGGAAAAGTGGAGCGAAGCGCGCCAACTCCGCTACACCTACACCACTGCCGCGCTTCCGACGACGCTGTGGTTCGCCCTTCTGTTCGGCGCACTGATCGTCATTCTGCTGTCCTGCCTGATCCCCACCCGGACCCGACGTGCCCTCATGATTCTCGTATGTGCCGTCGCCGCCATGATCAGCCTCCTGCTCTTCGTGGTCGAGGGCATCGACGAGCCGTTCCGCGGCTCGATGATCGTTTCGGTCGACCCCTATCTCAAAGCCGGAGAAACATTCAGCTAACCGTCACGCGCCGCTCGGCTGCCGCCGAGGAGGACGCCGCGGCCAGGAGCATTCGTCAGAAGCTGCCGGCACAGACAACGCGACGATCCCTCAACCGAGGCTGGTGCGATAAGTCGCGAAGGTCCACACCTGCCCCTGCGGGTCACGGCAGATGAACTCGTAGGAATCGTGCGGCTTCACCTCCGGGTTCGAGCAGGATCTCCGCGCCGGCAGCCACCGCCCTACGGTGCTACTCCGCGCGCCATTCAGGCATGATTATCGTTTGATCCGCCTCAGAAGCAGGGTGTATGGGTCTGCTGTGGACCGCCTCCCGACATGACCTTCATCGACGGGGCAGGCGGGTGGCGCGGTGCCTGCCCGCGGGGTGTAGCAGGGCCGGTAGCCGGCCCAGCCCTGGACGCCGCTTCGTGCCGTGACACGGGCAGGTACCCTGACTGGCCGGTTGCAGCTGCTTCCCGCCCGCACCCACTCTCCACCACCCTCAGGAGGGCAACACATGACAGACCTACCGCCGCCTCAGCACTCCTCGCCGGCGCCGAACCCGATGCCGGGCCAGCCGCCGTATCCGCCCCATCCGTATTCTGCGCCACTCAACACCTATGCGATTCTCGCGTTGGTCTTCGGCGCGATGGTGTTCCCACCGTTGGGCATCTACTTTGGCAAGAAGGCCAAGGACCAGATCGCCCAGACAGGTGAACGCGGGGTAGAGCTGGCCACCGCTGGTGTCGTGGTTGGTTGGATCTTCACCACCCTCTACGGACTGATGCTCGTCGTCTGGTGCGGCGTGGCTGCGTTCGTCCTCAGCTCCGATCCAGGGGTACAAACCTGAGGCGAAGCGCCGACAACGCTATAACCGTACGGTGACTACCCGCCCCACTCTGGTCGTCGTGAGCGGACCTCCCGGCTCGGGGAAGACCACCCTCGCGCACGCACTTGCCCAAACGATCGGCGCTCCGGCGATCTGCCGGGACGAGATCAAGGAAGGAATGGTGCACGCGTCGACGTCCGCCTCCGGCCGGTTTACGGCCGGAGCGGCCGACGCGTTGGCGCTGCGGACCCTACCGACGTTCTTCGGCGTGTTGGAGTTGCTGCTTCGCGCCGGGGTGACGACCGTCGCGGAGGCCGCGTTCCAGGATCGGCTCTGGCGGCCGGGCCTGCAACCGTTGGGGGAGGTCGCGGAGCTTCGGGTCGTGCACTGCGTGGTTGACGCGAGCACGGCATGGACCCGGATTCAACGGCGATGGGAGTCGAATCCGCTCCGCCGCGCCCACGCCGACCTGCAGGACCCCACTGACCACCCGCTTCGTCACGCAAGTTTTGATCGTGTCGCGCTGGACGCTCCACTCCTGGAGGTCGACACCACAGACGGCTACCATCCGCCACTCCCGGAGATCGCCTCGTTTGTGGACACCACGAGGTAGGCCCCGCAGCAACGGCAGAAGTAGGGACCGCAGCACGTGCGCGCCGTGGGCAGGGGCGGATACGGAAGGGCGGCGCGCTCCGGCGTATTGCCGGAGCGCGCCGTCGGTGGGGCTTCAGGTGGGCCGCACCGGGTCCGAGGCCGATCAGGGCGAGCCGTGGATTCGGCGAAGACTGTCCTGACCAGGTTGTCCAGAGCCGGGGGAAGGGCTTCGGCCGGGTTGGTCGCGGTGTCACCGGTCGTCAACCCGGCGGTCATGGTCCGGCGGCCGTCGGGGGTGCTGTACATCAGTGCGCCGTAGCCGCCGGGTGCCCCGCCGTTGTGGTGGTAGATGATGCCTGCCGGACCCAGATCCTGCACGAAGACGCCGAGACCGTAGTTGATCGGGCCGACCGGCTTGCGCATCTCGGCCAGCAACGGGGCGGGTAGCAGCGCGCCGCCGTTGAGGGCGGCGAAGAAGACGTTGAGATCCCGCGTGGTGGAGATGGCGCCGCCGGCACCGAGCAGCACGGACAGGTTCTGCCGGGAGACGTCGGCCACCGTCCAGGCGTCGCCGTCCTGGTAGGGGACTGTGGCGGTTTTCGGCTCTGTCTCACATTCGGTGGTGACCGAGGGCGGTCGATGTCGTTGAGGTCATGTGTGCAAGATCGATGATCTTACGAAGATGGTGTTCTCGGGGCTGTCCCCGTTGGTGATCGATGAGGTCACGGACGAGGGCGAGCGGATCCTGGTGCGGGCTCGGACTCCTGGAGGAACGGTGGCCTGTCCGGGCTGTGAGGCGGTGACGGGCCGGGTGCACGGGTATCACCAGCGGACTCTGGCGGATGTGCCGGTCGATGCCCGGCCGGTAGTGGTGCGGGTGCGCGTGCGGCGTCTGGTGTGCCCGACGCAGGGCTGTCGTCGCACGTTCCGGGAACAGCTTCCGGGTGTTCTGGAGCGTTACCAGCGTCGCACGTCCCGGCTGAGCGCCCAGGTCGCTGCGGTGGTGCGTCATCTGGCTGGCCGGGGCGGTGCTCGCCTGTTGTCGGTCCTGGCGATGGTCGTCATGTCCCGTCACACCGCGCTGCGGGCGCTGCTACGCGTTCCGCTGCCCGAGCGGCGGGTTCCCCGCGTGCTCGGGGTCGACGACTTCGCGCTGTGCCGCCGTCGCCGTTACGCCACCGTCCTGATCGACGCGGTCACCCGTGAACGCATCGACGTGCTGCCCGACCGCAAGGCCCACACGTTAGAGACATGGCTGCGTGAGCATCCCGGTGTCGAGGTGGTGTGCCGGGACTCCTCGGGCGCCTACGCCGAAGCGGTCCGCCGCGCCCTACCTGAGGCGTTGCAGGTCGCCGACCGCTGGCGACAGATGTACGGACGAGCGGGCTTCGCTCTCCTGCGCCATCGAATCCTGCTCGGCTGACCAGCACCCTCCATCACCACCGAATGTGAGACAGAGCCGAAATCTACGCAGTCCCCCAGCTGCCGTACTACGCCGTGCGCTTGTGACCTCGCACTATGGCGCAGACCCGTGACATCTATCTGCATGCATGTCCAAATGCCTCTGACGGCGACGCCGACGCACGGTTGCACCTTTCAGCGACTGCCAACGCACAGCGGAGTAGCACCAGAGGGTGTCCCCAATAGCACCACTCCGCCAACTTCGCGGCTACTCCTCAATCGCCAACAAACCACAAGTAGCTATGCGGCTTCCGAATACCAGTCGAACACAGCGAACGTAGCTCCTGGACGAAACCATCGTTCTCCGAGAGGAGATCCGGCCTACTAATTTGGAGCCTGTCAAGCTCAGCAGCCAGACTTTCCATCTGGCCACGGTTATATATCGTATTGCCGTAAGGATCAATATGGCCAAGCATTGGGAAATCGGCCCTTTCACGCCAGCCCACGAGGCGTGGGTACGGTCGCTCGGCGATCGCAACAACCCGCCCTAGCTGGTCCTTCAGCACCACCGACGTGCCCATATTTCTACCCCCGCCCCGGGAACATAGTAACCAGATCGCCGCCATATGGATCGCGAATAACAGTATAGAAAGTGGTTTCTTTCCCTTTATCTATGCCGACAACACGCCCCGCGTTGATGACATACTTAATATTTCCGTTCTCCTGCCTGATACCGATTTGGCCAGCCGAGCCCCGAGCAAGAGCTCCGAAGTCCTCGTCTTTGCCGAAGTAACCCGCATTAGGATCCCAGTCCTTGCCATCCTTAAGGTGCCGATCCCTAGCGTGCTGAATTCCTTCTAGATCAAAGTCACAGCCACCCGTATTGTGCACCAGGACGGGGGTGTCACCCGCGAGAACATAGTACGTGTGGATGTCGGCGACGGTGAGATTGTAGGCCATGCCGCGTTGGGTGGTGACCCAGTCGAGGCCAACGACGGCGAGCGTCTGGCCGGCAGCGGTGTGGAGTAGGTCGCCGGGGTCCAGGTCCTGACTGTCCTGCCACTGGCGGTCAGTTTCGTTCCAGAACGGGTGGTCCTCGGTCGTCGTGACGTCGCCGCCATCGACTCTGAGATCGACCAGTTGGTCCTCATGGACCCAGAGATGTGTTACCTCGCGTGGACCTTCGTAGCCGGTTTGGGGATCGGTGGCCCACACCAGGTCGCCGACCTCGATGTCCTTGATCGGCTTGGTGCTCCCGTCAGCGAGTAGCACCTCGGTGTCGCCGGCGAAGCTCCGGAGGCCGCAGCCTCGGAAAGGTCTACCCATGTAGCTGCCGCCACCGAGCCGACCCTCACTATCCCAGCCATACCGAATAAAACCTTCCTGTATGGCCTGCTCAAGAGTGCCGTAAAGGGCCTCGTCGTACGCTGCGCCGAATTCACCGCCCATGGCGCCTCGCATGACATCGAGAGCGCCATGCGCCCACTGGTCCGCACAGTCCTCGACGTACACGTACGAACATGCGAGAGCATTTTCACAGTTGGCGACACCACCGCGGGGATCATTGCAATAGCTGACGATCTCATTAATGATCACGTCTTCGCTTGGCCCAGCGGGAATCGGAACCCCGTTCAGCTCCAGCTCACCCGACGAATTCTTGGTGAGTCGAAAGATATCATTCCCAGCGATCAAAGACGTCTTGGGACTCTTCCGACGGGAAGGCGGCCTACCGCTAATTTGGGTCTTGCCATGCCATTTGAAGGCGACCCGGCCGTCGCTCTCGTGTTCCCCCTCGAGAAATTTGAGGCCACTCGGGTCACTGAAGGTGGTGGGATTGTTATTGGAGTACGCGTAGCCGTGCCATTGTTGAGGGTCGGCGAGGTCCATGATGGGGTCGACACTGATGAAGCGGCCGAGGGTGGGGTCGTATTCTCTGGCGCCCAGGTGGGTCAGGCCGGTGGGGTCGGTGGTGCCGCCGACGTAGCCCTTGGTGCCGATCCAGGGGGTCGGTGGGGTGGTGCGGTTTTCGCCGTACGGCATGGTGCGGCGGCGTTGGGTGGTGAGGGTGTCGGCGTCGATTTGGATCTGGCTGGTGTTTTGGTGGTTGTTGATGGTCCAGGTGAGACCGCTGGTGGTGCGTACGGCGTTGCCGTTGTAGTAGCGGGTGCCGTTGGCCTGGGTGCTGCCGGTGGGGAGTTCGAGTTCGGTGCCGCCGAGGTAGAGGGTGGTTTTGTCGGGCGCGTGGGTGATGAGCCGGTTGCCGGCGGCGTCGTAGATGTAGCTGGTGGTGCCGTTGTTGTCGGTGAGGTTGTCGAGGCGGCCTTCGAGGTTCCAGGTCAGGTTTTGGGTGTCGCCGGTGGGGGTGGTGCGGGTGAGGGTGCTGCCGGCGTCGTCGTAGGTGAATGCTCGGATGGGGGTTTCGGCTTGGGGGCCGGTGGCGGTGATGGAGGCAACCTGGTGGGCGGTGGTGCCGTGGCTGGTGCCGACGTTGTAGGTCCAGGTGGTGTTGCCGGTGGTGTCGTTGTGGTCGGTTTGGGTGAGCCGGTTGCCGAGGTCGTCGAAGGTCCAGGAGCGGTGGTAGGGGTCAGCACCGCTGCGTTGTGGGTCGGTGCAGGTCGCGGTGTTCTGGGTCCAGGCCTGGGTGAGTCGGCGGAGTTGGTCGTAGGTGAAGCATTCGGTTTGGTCGGTGATGCCGTCGGTTTGGCCGGCGATCGCGGTGATGTTGCCGGCTGGATCGTAGGTGTAGTTGTTGGTGAACCGGCTGGTGAAGGTGCCGGGGGTGGCAGGGTCTTCGGTGGCCACGTCGTGGTTGTCGAGTCGACCGGTGCCGGTGTCGATGGTGTTGGTTCGCCGGATCTGGCTGCCTGGGTTGCCGTGCAGGGTGTGGTGAACGGGTCCGTGGAGGTAGTAGGCGGTCTCAGCGAGGTATGGGATGTCGGGTGCGCCGGCGATCTGGCCGGTGGTGGATTGGAGGTAGCCGTTGGTGTCGTATTCGGTGGTGATGGTTTCCGCCGGGAGGCCTCCGATTCCCGGCAGGGTCTGCCGGACGGTCTTTCCGGTGAGGTCGTAGGCGGTGCTGCTGGTGTAGGTGCCGGCGAGGGCACCTTCGGCGGTGGGGATGGTGACGGTGGTGCCGCTGGGCTGGTAGCGGTCGGTGTATCCGGTGACCGCGGTGGTGTAGGCGTTCCCGTTGTGCCAACGGGTGGTGGCCGTCGGCTGTCCCTTGGCGATGCTGTCGTAGAGGTAGCTGGTCAGGCGCTCACCGGTGTTGACCTCGCCGCTCCAGAGGGCTTTGGTGCGGGACATGCCGTCGTACTCGGTGGAGATCTTTTGGCCGCGGGCGTCGATCGTGTGAGCGACCCTACCGACGGTGTCGTAGTGGGTGCTGCTGGCACCGGCGTCGGGGTCGGTCTTGCCGGTGAGGCGGCCGGCGAGGTCGTAGGTGCTGGTCCATGTGTTACCGGCAGGATCGACGAGGGCGGTGAGTTGGTTGAGCCGGTCGTAGGTGTAGGTGGTGCTCTGGTAGGCGTCCGGGTCGGAGGCTGAGGCGTATTGGTCTACGCGTGTCGTGTTGCCGCGCACGTCGTGGTGGCTGACGGTCTTGGTGCCTCCGGACGGCGGGACGACCATGTTGCGGTCGCCGTAGTAGGTGTTCGTCGTCTGCCGCCATCCGGCGCCGAGTTTCTTGTCCACCACGGTGGTGGGACGGTTGAGGTGGTCGTAGCGGGTCTCTTGGACTGCGGGGACGGTGGTGAGGTCGGGGTTGACCAGTCCGTTCCCGGCGTCGGCACTGTTGTGGAACGGTTGGGTGGTGGCGGCGATGTTGCCGCGTGGATCGTAGGTGGTGGCGGTGACGACCCGTCCGCCGTTCGGGCCGGGCTGCTGGCTTTCCCTGGCCCGGCCGAGCCCGTCGAGGTACTGGTAGGAACTCAGATAGACGGGGCTGCCGTTGTGCGACTGCAGCGTCTCGGTCCGGATCCGCGCGGCGGCGGTGGGTTGGCCGATGCCGCTGGAGGTGAGGTGGTAGTCGAACCGTAGTGACGGCACCCCGGAGGACTTGGCCTGCCCGGGTAGATACACCTCGGCGAGACGACCGACCGGGTCGTAGCGCAGTTCGGTGACCTTACCGTTTTGATCGATTAGCTTGGATGGTTCGCCGGTGTATCGGCTGATGTGCGTGGTGGTGGTGTGGTTGAACCCGCCACCGACGGTGCTGGTGATGCCGTTGTCCGGCCAGTTGATCGCGGGACTGTAGCTGGTGGTGGTGGTCAGCCCGGTGGCGTCGGTCGAGGTGACCAGGCGTCCCATGTTGTCGTAGGTGCTACGGCCGCTGGATACGTAGCTGGTGGGGTCGTGGTAGGTGTGAACCTCGGCGACGTTGCCGTCGAACGGTCTCTGGGAGCCCTCGACGGTGTAGGAGTCGTAGAAGGTGACGGTGCGGGACAGCAGTGTGCCCGAGCCGCAGGTGTCGCCGGACCAGGTTTCCACCCGTTCCGGGTAGTCGATCAGATACCAGGAGTTCGGCTCGTCGCGCTGGGCGTAGGTGTACGAGGTGCAGGTGTTGTCGTCGACGCCGACCTGGTTGTACTGCTGCAACCGTATCGGCAGCCCGTATGTGGAGTCGTAGATGGTGCGCTGTGAGGTTTCCCGCCAGCTGCCGTCGTCGAGACGGACCCGGTGGTTTTCCAGACCCGGGTTCACCTGGCGGGGGTTCCACCAGCCGGGGCCGTCGAGGCTGCCCTGGATCTCATGGTCGTAGCGGGTGCTGGCGACCTCGGCGTAGCCGGCCTTGGCAGGGTTGGCGTTGTACGTGGTCATGCGGTACTGCCGGGTTTGCAGCGCCAGTCCCGCTCGAGCGTAGTGGTCGTGGTAGGTGTTACCGGCCCAGTCGGTGATCTTGGTTTCCTTGATCCCGCCACCGCTGCCAGGATCGTAGAAGTCGTGGTACATGCCGCGGAAGTACGTCGACGTTGACACCGTGTACGTTGACGGGTCCGTGCCGGTGCCCTGAACGACGCGGACCTGGTCGTAGCCGGCGAACAGGTTCCACGTCTCGTGCTCGTTGGGAATCAGGGGGCTGCGCAGGGTCTTCCACGCCGGCGTGCCGACCGAGTAGTCGTACTGGGTGACCTGGTCCGGGGAATCACCCACCTGATCCTTCACCACAACCTTTTTAACAAGGTACTTGTGGAAGATTCCGAAACCCGCCTCCGCGCCGGGCGGAGTATGGAAGATCGGATAGCAGTCCTGCGTGTTGACGTCCCAGTCGCCCACCTTGCCGTCGTGCCAGGTGTCGTAGCCAGACTTGTTCGACCCGCCCTGCGGACACGGTCGCTGCGTGCCGTACGTGACCTCGGTGCGGCCGCCCAAACCGTTGCGGACCACGAGGAGCCGCGGCATCCGCATCGCCGACACGCCCAACCCAGCCTCGTCGTAGTCGACCCGACCATCACGGTAGTTCGGCTGCACCCCGTCGACGTAGTCGAAGTTCACCGGCGGCAGATCAACCTTGTTGGTGTCCAGGCCGATTAATCCAACTGGACGGATGTAGTCCAGGATGAACACCCGGTCGGTCAACCCCGGCGGGTTGACCACCTTGTAGCGCAGCTGCACCCGGCCGACGTTGTTCCACGCACCCGAACCCGCGTTCCACTGATACGACGTGACCCGGTCCAGAATTCGGGTCGAGAAAAACGACTGGGTGTAGTTGCTGCACGAAGACGACCCACAGGAAAGGTCGGTCGGCACGTCCGGATATGACGACGGGCTCGACGACGTCGACGGACAGGACGGTGGAGTGTTGTTGAGCGGGTCCTCCTCGGCAGTGCGCTCCACGCACCGGCTCGCCCAGCTGAACACCGTCCGACCAACCGGAATCGCACCCTCCTCGCTCATATTCTTCGCGTACCGCACCTCCGCCAGGTAGCCGCCACGGTCATACTCCAGGATCGACCCGGTCAACGCCCGCTTGTAGTGGTTCGTTTCCCGCTTCCACACCAAAGTCGTGTCGTTTTCGTTGGGATCCGAAACCCGGTCCAGGTTCCATCGCCACGGGTCCCGACACGAACTCGGGTACGAGCCATGACACGGCTCCCCCGCCTCGTCCCCCAGGAAGCTCATCTTCCACACCGAGTCCCGCTCATGCCCGAACCGGTACTCCGTGCCGTCCTGCGTCCACACCTTCCAGTAGCCGTCGTTCTCCGCGCCACCGGACAGGAACTCCACCCGCCAGCCCAGATCGTCAACGGTCTTCCACACCCCGCTCGTGGTCTTCACAAGCTTCGTCGACTGCCCGTGCAGCGAGATCGTCATCAACGCCGAGCCCTGGTCGTTGGTGTCGGATTCACCATCATGGTCATCCGGCGACTCCCAGCACATCTCACTCGGATGCGCCGGACACGGCTTGTATTCCCGCTCGATGAACCCCGGCGAAAGAGTCCACCCCAACCCCACCGGACCAGACTGGTTGTTCGTCCCATGCGTCATGCCGTCCACCGATGACGAGTTGTAGGACACCTCCAACCCCAATGTCTGCCCGTACGGCAACGACGGCTCCGGCAACGGGTACGAATACGAAAACGACCCGGCACTCGCCCCCACCTGCCACGAACCTGATTCCTTCAGATCCGTCGCCGTGTACGACCCGGTTGACCCACCCGAAGCAGACGCCATCACCGCGAAAACACCTGCCGGGGCCACCATGCTGTCCGCCGATTCACCCGCGAACGCGCCCGTGAACCTACCGGCACCCCTCAGGTCACCACCGACGTCCACCACCGCCGTCAACGTCTCCGCGGCCGGATCGTTCACTGACGACACCCACTGCGGCCTCGCAGAACACTGCGCCACCTCGGGCAACGTCGCCGCGCACTCCGGCAACCGCACCAACGTCAACCGATCCGCGAACGACCCTCCGTACGCCTGCGCATATGCAGAGTAGTCAAGTTCCACCCGCACCGCGCCCGAGGCCGCTCCCCCGTCCGCACGGCGCAACGTGAACAGAGGACCCGCGCTACCCAACCCCTCCGACGCTGCCCGGTCGAACCACCGCACACGTACCGTGTCGACCTCGTCCACAGCCACGCTGTCGTCCAAGGCACCGACACCGGCCGGCTCTTCGGCCGACTCTTCGGCCCGCTCGACCCGCAGCCCGGCCGGCCCTTCGGCCCGCTCGACCGTCAGCCCGAACGTCTTCGAGTCGGCGGCGCCACCCTCCAGGTCAAGAACCGCTTCGCCCCCTGCCGGGAACTCCGCCGCCGGCAACGGCTCCGTCACCGCCTGCCGATCGTCCGGATCCGGCCCCTGATCCGCCTCCGGCACACCAACACCAGCCACCGAAACAGACCCATCCGGCGCGGCCACCGGGTCCGCCGCCACCGGCTCACCCAACTGCACCACCGGCAACAACCCCACCAGCACCGCCGCAGCCAAGCCCCCTACCCTCGCCCTGCCCAACAAGCGAGAACGGTCAGCCCATCCACCTCGACCACGGACAGCAAACATGGCAACCCCCGTGTCGACAATAAAGTGATCAACACTCTAAACATCCCGCCAAGGAAACATGAGACCAGGGTTCCTGCAGCACGTTTTCTTTGCCATTAGCTCCTAATACGAAATCCGCCAGGGCTGTCGCGTCAAGGGCGTTTTCGGTGATTTGGCTAGTAAGATTCAGCGAATGGGAATCGGTTATTAAAGGTCATGGTGAAGGCCTCCAACGCATCGTCCATCGGGTTTGTCCGGTTCCGGTAGGATTCGGTGACCGGGGTCAGCGCTTTGGTTGACCTCCGCCAGCCCTTGCAGCCCTGTGGCAGACACCCCGGCAGCAGTACCATCACGCCGTGATCTTGACCCTGTGGCGACTGCTGACCCTTCAGATCGACTACCGCCTGGCACAGGACGACACCGAGTTGCGCAAGATATGCGATCAGGCACGATATGACGACAACATCGAGCCGGCCCGGAAGGCACTGAAGGCCACATCAGACGACTACGACCGACGGGCGCGGTACGTCCAGGTACTGGCGGAGTCGACCGTTAAGGGGTCGGGCCCAAAGCCCGATCCCCAGACGGGCCAGATCGATACCGGGGGGACCTGGGTGGACCAGTGGGCCGTACGGTGCCCCGACGATCCGGATGCCCAGCTCGTACGTGCGGGGTCGTTGCGGGAACGAGCCTGGAAGATACGCGGCGGACATTGGGCCTCCACCGTCCGCCCGGAGCAGTGGGCCGAGTTCGGCCGCCTCCTGCGCCTGGCCGAACGGGCCCTCGACCTGGCCTCGCACCTCGCGCCCGAGGACCCCACCCCGTGGGCGCACCGGCTACGAATCATGATCGACCGCAGCGCGCCCCGGGAAGACCTCGATGAGGTGTGGGCGGAGCTGATCCGACGGGACCCCTGGAATCGAGACGGGCATGTTTCCCAGCTGACCTCCCACTGCAGAAAGTGGGGTGGCTCGCACGAGGCGATGTTCGACTTCGCGCGGTCGGTCGCGGCCACGGCCCCACCCGGCTCGCCGCTCCACCTGCTGCCGGTGCGAGCTGCCTGTGAGTGGGCGCTCTGGGAACAAGATCGTGAATACAGTGGCACCGCTGAGGAGATCGACCAGCGATGGCGGCTGGACCCGACCATGCAGTCTGATCTGGATAGCGCGTTGCACCGCTGGTTTCACCAGCCGGCCAGCCGACACGGCGAGTGGCTCGCGGACGTGAACTTCCTGGCCTACGGGCTGGCCCGTACCGGGCGCGACGCCGACGCCGCGCCGGTCTTCGCCTCGATCGGCCGGTACATGGCCCCCGTTCCCTGGGCCTGGTGGGACGACAAGAATTCCACCAGCGCATTCTTCCGAGCGCGCCGCCGAGCACGCCGGGCTTGACCTGCCCTGGCCTGGTGTCAACGCCGGCTGAAGTTTTCAGGCGGAGCCGACACCTGGCCTCCGCGCGGCTACACCCACGCCAGGAACCGGCGATGCAGATCCGCGTTCCGGTGGACCTGCGACAGGTGCACGTCGGCCTCTGCCATCAGCGCCGCGAGGTAGACCCGCAACGCGACGCGGTTGTCGTGGTATTCAGCCCGCAGGGCGCGGCGAGCTGAGAGGCAGGGCCACTCAGCCTGACAGGTGTCACATCCCCACAAGGGCCGCATCGGCAGGTGCCGCTCGTTCGCCATCAGGAGGCCCGAATCCGCGCTAGCGCGGTCACCGCAGTGCCCCGATCACGATGGCGGCGACGACGATCACCACGATGAGGATCGCCACCGCCTTCTGCCTGGTCGTCGGTGGCGGGGTGGGCACCGACGGGGCGGCTCGCCGTACCCGATCACCATCGGCCAACGGCGGCGCGCCGTGCGGATCATGGTTGGCCCGCACCTCGGCAGGCTTGTTGTCGTCGACCATCACAACCTCCGTAGCCCGGCCAGCACGGCCGCAAGCACGTCCTCGCTCGGACGCACACAGCCGACACCAGCGCAGCCGACGACACGGCCGGAAAGCAGCCGCTGCTCCGAATCGAATCCGGTCACGACCGCGAGCTGATCGCCACGGGTCGGGTCGGGCGGCGCGGCTCGGCGGGCGCGCTGCGGCAGCCGGTCGAGTGATAGGTGTTTAGTAGCTGTCCTCATGAATGCTCCTGTTGGAAAGGCATACAGCGGTGCTTGCTCCACCCCGGGCGGCGGAATCCCCACTGCCCTGTCGCCCACGATCAGCGCAATCGATCTCGAATGCAATGTCTCGGACTAAGAACCTCTATGCAGGACGATGCTTTTAGGGAATGATGCAAAATGCCATCTCACGACTTTGCCGGCCAGCGCATCAGGATGAGACAGGGAGACCTCACCAATGACCGACGTCGGATCGACAGTGCCGAGGCGGCAACTTGGCAGGCTGCTTCGACAGGCACGGGAACAGGCCAGCGTAGGGCTGGAAGCCGCCGCCGCTGATCTTGAATGGTCCCGCGCCAAGATGTATCGCATCGAGTCGGGGCAGGCGCCCATCCGCGTGTTGGACGTTGATCAGATGTGCCGGCTGTATGGAACGTCAGCCGAGATGACGGAAGTCATGAAGAGTCTCGCCAAGGAGTCGAAGAGCAAGGGCTGGTACCACTCCTACGGCGAGACGATCCCGCACTGGTTCGAGCTGTATGTCGGGCTGGAGTCGGCGGCCAGCCGGATCCGGACCTACGAGCATGCTGTCGTGCCGGGGCTACTCCAGACGCCGACGTACGCCGAGCAGGCCATCCGCACTGAGCCGGGCAACCCTCCGGAGGAGGTGGCGAAGCTCGTGGAACTACGCGCCGAGCGGCAGCGCCTGCTGCACCGAAAGCGGCCCGCCGCCCCAACCCTGGACGTCGTCCTGGAAGAGGCGCTCCTACACAAGAACGTGCCCGGGATGCGTGCGCAGATCGATCGACTGCTCGACGCCAGCACGGCCCCGAACATCTCCGTGCGGGTGATGCCCCTTGGCAGCAAGCTCAGCCAGATGGTGACCTCGGGAAGCTTTGTCATCCTGGACTTCCCCAAAGTCGGGCTTCGGCCCGCCGAACCAACCACTGTCTACAATGAGGGGCTGTCCGGCGCCCTCTACCTCGATCGCATAGCGGAGGTACGAGCGTACGCCGACGCCTGGAATTCGCTGACCGCGCAGGCGCTGGACACCGACAACTCCCGGAAAGCCCTACTCACGATCAAGGAGAAGTACTATGACTAGGCTCAGTGACGCGATGTGGCGCAAGTCCGGCCGGAGCTCGGGCCACGGGAACTGCGTGGAGGTGGCCGACAACCTTCCGGGTGTCGTGGGTGTCCGGGATTCCAAGGACCCGACCGGGCCCGCCCTCACCTTCGGCCCGGCGGCATGGCGCCGGTTCGTCACCTACACCAAACAGCGCTGACCAGCAGCCAAAGCAGAAGGCCCGGCCTCCCGTGGGGAAGCCGGGCCTTCTGCCGCACTATCTGAGCTGCTCATCGTCGGCTGTGGCGGGCCACCGGATGGCGTCCGGCGCCCCGCCGCAGTCGGTTTTGGATCAGTAGACGTTGACGCCGTAGACGTTCAGGGCTTCAACGACCGGCTGGAAGAAGGTCGTGCCACCGAAGAAGCAGTTGCCGCTACCGCCGGAGGTGAGGCCCAGCGCGGTGGAGCCGCTGAACAACGAGCCGCCGCTGTCGCCCCGCTCCGCGCAGACGTTGGTGCGGATCAGGCCACGAACCGTGCCCTCGGCGTAGTTCACGGTGGCGTTGAGGCCGGTGACCGAGCCGCTGTGCAGACCGGTGGTCCGGCCGGAACGCTGCACGGACTGGCCGACGAAGGCGTTACCGGCGGACGTGATGTCCTGGTAGTTGCCGTTGTAGAGGTAGACGTAGCCCGGCTCGTAGCCGCTGAGGCTCACGATGCCGTAGTCGTTGCCGGGGAAGCTGGACCCGGCGGTGGAGCCGAGGTAGTTGGTCTGCGAGCTGTTGGAGTACCAGTTCGAGATGACGTCGGTGCAGTGCCCGGCGGTCAGGAAGTAGTAGTTGTTGCCGCTGCGGACGTTGAAGCCGAGCGAGCACACACCGCCGCCGCCCCAGATGGCCTCGCCTCCGGTGATCTGGGTGCTGTAGACACCCGCCTCCTGCTCGATGCGCACCGCGCCGCCGCTGCGGGCCACCACGTCCTCGACCTGCGCCAGCTTGGCACCGGTCACCGTGCTGTCGACGGAGACGACGACCTGGTTGGTCTCCGGGTCCGTCCACCAGGCGGTGCCGGGGATGTTGGCTGACCGTTCCAGCTCTGCGGTGGCATGCTGCAACTCGGCGGCACCACGCTCGACGATCTTCGGGGTGGCACCGGCGGTGCTTACCTGCCGGGCGGCAGCAGCGTCGGTCACCGCGACGACGACGGTGCCGTCGGCCTCGGCGTAGACGCCGGCGGCCCGGTCGCCAAGCTGCTCGGCCAGGTTGGCGGCGGTTTCCGGCGACGCGTCGGGGGCCGCCGCCTGCGCCGGGCTGCCGACGAGTACTCCGACCATGAGGGTCCCGGCCGCGGCTACCGCCGCGGCACGACGTAATGTAAATCTCGTGGGTCGCATGTGACGCCTCCGTTGGGGGTTTGGGAGGAAGGGCCCGCGCCGATGGTGGCGGGGCCGGTGGAACGACCCGGGCCGATCGGGGGAAGCGGCCCAGGGTGCAACGAAGTATTCACATGTTTCGATTGTTTGGCAAGGCGCACTGAGACTTCGGTTTTGCCCGACCTAAAGCGCCCTTTTGTCCGATTTCTAGCAGGCGCGTGGCCAAAATCACCATGATGCACGTCGTTGCACTGGCACTCGCTTGCGGTCTGAAAAAGGAACTCCGCCCCAGTGCGGGCAATAGGTGACGAAAGGGTAGTCACCACCTGGTCGCCCATTGTCGCAGCCGTACTAGGTTGGAGGTCGGTCTACCGATTCGCCACCGAAACCCGGTCGACCGCGCTGGTCCCGCGACGGGAGGGGAGCAAGTGGGCAGCACAGCGGAGCACCAGACGCCGACGCCAGAGCCGGAGTCCCTCACCGACCTACTCGGCGGGCGACGTGGCGCGATCGACGCCACCGTGCCGCCGGTGGCGTTCGCGGCCGGCTGGCTCCTCGGCGGCGAGTCGCTGCAGATCGGGGTCGGCGCGGCACTGGTGACCGGCGCGGCCGTGGCGGGCTGGCGCTGGCGCCGTGGGCATCGACCCAGGTCGGTGCTGGTGGGTCTACTCGCCGTCTGCGTCGGCGCGCTGGTCGCGCTCCGGACCGGACGGGCCGAGGACTTCTTCCTGGTACAGCTCCTCGCGAACGCGGCGAGCGCACTCGCCTGGATGGTCAGCATCGTGATCCGCTGGCCACTCCTGGGAGTGGTCGTCGGCGGTGTGTTGCGACAGCGGACCCGTTGGCGCCGGGACCCGGCGCTCCTGCGCGCCTACGGGCGCGGCAGTTGGGTCTGGACCGCCAGCTTCCTGCTGCGGGTTTCGGTCTTCCTGCCATTGTGGCTCGGCGGCCAGGTGGTCGCGTTGAGCGTGGCCCGAGTCGCGCTGAGCTGGCCGTTGGTCGCCGCCGTGCTCGGGGTGAGTTGGGTGGTGGTGCGCCGCTCACTGCCGGCCGGCCATCCGGGGCTACGGCATCCGGCACTTCCGGGCGAGGCATCGGCGCAGGCCGAACAGGCGCCACAGCACGAGTCGGCGGGCAACCCGGGCTAGACAGAAAGGGAGAGGCCGCCACGGGGGGAGCGGCCTCTCCGGTGACGTACATTACCCCGTCGAGTTCAGCTCCGCGCTCCCGGGGCACCCGATTTTTGGCCAGTTTGCATATTGCGCACACTCCGGCCAATCGGGCGTCGCGGAACCGGGCCGAGTCGGGGCCCCCGGATCGCCCCCGCCTCCTCTCGTATCCGTCCAGCAATCCGAGGGGTAAATGTCCATTACGTCGCTAAGCTGTGGAATCAGTCGTTCGGAAAGAGCCGCCCAAAGTCGGCGTACGCCATCGCGACATCGGCCTGGGCCCAGAACCGGTGGTAGCGGAACGTCGGCTCCGCGCCGCCGTCCAGATAGGCCTGAACCTTCGGCCAGTCCGGATCGTTGAGGTAGAACGACCGGATCTCGACGAAGCTCCTACCCGCCTCGATCACGTCGCCGTTGGGCATCGCGCCCGTCCAGCCCGGCGGCAGGTAGAGGCCCTGCCCGGTGCTGGCGTCGTAGACATCGTCGAAGCGCTCGTAGTCGCCCCGCGCCTCCACCGTCGACACACCCAGGGCATCACTGGCGGCGTGCAGGGCGTCCAACAACCCCTTGGCCGTGTCCTTCGCGGCCACGTTCCCCGACCTCGCCGCGTACGCGGTCAGGGTCCGGGCGTAGGCGGCAGCGGCACCGACGTCCTGGCCGGTGTCGGTCACCTCGACGTGCAGGTCGGTGTTCGGCTCCGGGTTGGTCGGGTTCCAGGTGTTCGGCTGGCCCGTCCAGGTGAGCTCGGCCGGGATCGACCAGTCGGCCCCCAGCGTGGTGTTGGCGATCGCCCAGGGCACCCAGCGGTCCAGCAACGCCTCGGCCCGGGCATCACCGGTCTCCAGATACAACTCGGCGATCCGGTGCATCGACCAGACCTGCATGCCGAACCACTGGTTCGACGGCGGGTCGTGGTAGACCGGCTTCTCGTCGTAGAACATGCCGTAGAAGGTCGGTGTGCCCGCGGGCGGCTGGCCATACCGACCGCCCCAGCTGTTGGTCGCACCACCGGCGATCGCACCCTCGGCGGACTGGAGCCAGGTATACAGCTCCAGCTGCCGCTCCAGACTCTGGGCCCAGTCGGTGGTCGCGCTCGGCGACCTCGGCTCCAGCTCCGGCACGGTGGTCAGGGCCCAGGCCGCGAAGGGGTTCTGGTAGCCGAAGTGGTTGTGGCTGGAGCCGATCCGCCACGACCAGTTCTGACCCTGCTCGTACGCGCCACCCCAGGCGTAGTACCAGGACAGGAGGTAGTGCGCGGACTCCCGACCACTGCCGGCGGGGCAGGCGGACGCCCCGACACAGTTGCCGATCTGCTTGAAGTACTTGTCGAACATCGCGTACCGCAGGTAGTCGCCCAGTTTGGCGGCCTTGGCCACGGTGTCCGTCACCTCCGCGGCCCGGCCCTGCTGCGTGGCCCAGGTCAGCGCCCAGTAGGCGGCCTGCACCGCCCGCGCGTCGGCGTCCGGCGCGTTCGTGTACTTCCACTGCTTCGCCGGCGCGTTCTGCTCCTGGACGGAGATGTCCAGGAAGCCGTACTGCCCGCCGTGGGTGAAGGTCTCGCAGGACGGCTGCGGGACGGTCTCCCAGACCGACTCCTGTTGCCCGCGCTGGAAGGTGTTGATGTACGCCGGCCGGGTGGTGCCGTCGCCGCACCGGCCGAAGCCGTAGGTGTTGTCCACGTCGAGCAACCAGTGCATGCCGTAGATGTCACCGGTGCCGTAGGTGGACTGGAGTTCGGCCCGCAACGGGTCCTGGCCGACCGGGACATTCGGTTGCAGCTGCGCCGGGTACTGGCTGGGCAGGTCGTACTCGGCGGCGTACTGCGCGGTGCCGGGAGCGCCCGCGGTCGGCTGGTCGGCGGAGGAGGGGATGATGTAGTTCTCCAGCACCGTCCAGGCGTTGTTGAACGGCGCCCAGTCCTCGGTCACCCGGCCGTACTGCGCCTCCAACCAGAGCCAGAAGCTGAACGCCTCACTCGTGGTCTCGTGGCCGTGGTCCGGCGCCTCGACGATCAGGGTCTCGATGGAGTGGTACGGCACCCCCTCGGGGCTGAAGTACCCAGAATTCTTGATCTTGCCGTACTGGGTGAGGAACCGGGCGATGTACTCGTTGTCGCCGCCGGGAACGTCGTTGTCAATCTCCGTCGCGGTAATCGCCAGGGCGGCGAGGCCGGCGGCGGAGGCGGTGATCGTCGCACTCCCCCCGGCGGTGTCGGCGTCCTCGGCCGCCGACACGGTCACGTCGACACCGGTGTTCCAGTTACCGGTGGTCAGCGTCAGCGAGGTGGGGGCGACGGTGAGGTCGGAGTCACCGGTACGGCCGAGGCTCACCAGGACGTTCGCGGCCGGCGCCGCACTCAACGTCAGGGTCACGGCGGCGCTGCCGCCCTCCGGTACGCCCACCGTGGCAGGGGTGGCGACCAGTTGCGGGCCGGTGGCGGGCGCGACGGTGAAGGACCGCTCCGCGACCGCGCTGAGCCCGGTGTCGTCGTACGCCCTGGCCTGCACGGTGTAGGAGCCGGCCGGCAGCCCCGGCAGGGTGTACCCGTACGGCGCGGTGGTGTCGGTGTTGACCAGCAGACCGTTGCGGTAGAACTCGACCTTGCTGATGCTCCCGTCCGGGTCGCTGGCGGTGGCGGTCAGCGGCACGTCGGCCGGTGCCTCGAAGGGCCCAGCCGGCACGTTCAGCGTCACCGTCGGCGGCTGCTGCGCACCACCGCAGGGAACACCGTTGACGGAGAACGAGGCCGGGTCGGCGTTGGTGCCGCTGTAGGCGGCGTTGAAGCCGATCTGCGCGGTGCCGCCGGTGCCGAGGTGAGCGTTCCACGACTCGTTGGTGGCGGTGACGTCGCTGCCGCTCTGGCTCCACCGCGCCGACCAGCCGTGGGTGATGGTCTGGTTGCCGGCGAAGGCAAACCGCAGGGTCCAGCCCGTGATCGGGTCGCCGAGATTGGTGAGGGTGATGTTCGCGGTGAAGCCGCTGCCCCAGTCGTTGGTGGTGTAGCTGACGTCGCACGTCGGCGCGGCCGACGCGGCCGGCGCGGGTAGGGCCGCCCCGCCGGCTACCGCCAGTAGCGCCGCGGTGACTATCGCCCCGCCGCGGCGTCGGTTCATGGGTCTCATGCGCGGTGTCTCCTCGGGCCAGGCCGGAGCCGAGACTCCGGCGGGGCGCCTGGCCGTTCTTCCTGCGGCGGGCGAGGCACCCGGGGTGAAGGACCCCCGGCCAGGGCCGGGGCCGGTGACGTGGCGTGGACGGGCACCCGTCCACCTCGGGTGCCGCACCGGATGTCCCGGCTGCCCTCGGCCCCGCGCTCCCGCGACGGCGGCTCACCCATCAGCTTGCCACGCCTGGAAACGCTCCCACAAGGAGGGACAGATCAATCCAGTCGCATGTTTCAATTTTGTTAAGACGCTTTCACAAAGCAGTTACGAGCCGTTACAGTCGCACCAGAAAATTGGGAGCGCTTCCACCTCGACTCCCACTTCCATAGTGGAAGGAGGTGAATCCACAAGCCACTCGCGTGACCCGGCTCCCCGGTGACACGCACGGGCCAGACGCCACCGTCCGACCCGGCGTGTCCAGCACCGATGGGGGCGGGGGCTGCCCTCCCCCGCCCCCATCCCGCACCCCGGCGACAGTGCGACCGGGGCGTACCGCCCCCCGCCCTGCCCAGAATCCCCTCGCCTCCGGGCTCCCGCCGGGAGGACCGAAGGCGTACTCTGTCCTTGGGAGCGCTCCCGGTCCGATTCAGAACTAGCAGAGGAGACTCCCCCGATGTCGACCCTCCCCCACCCCGCGCAGCCCGACAGCTCGGCGTACCCGCCGGCAGGCGTCCTGCGCTTCCCACCGAACTTCGGCTGGGGAGCCGCCACCTCCGCCTACCAGATCGAGGGCGCGGCCAAGGAGGACGGCCGGGGCGAGTCGATCTGGGACACCTTCAGCCACACCCCCGGACGCATCCGGAACGGCGACACCGGTGACATCGCCGCCGACCACTACCACCGCTACGACGCGGACCTCGACCTCATGGCCGAGCTGGGCCTGCGCAGCTACCGGTTCTCCATCGCCTGGCCCCGCATCCAGGCCGACGGCACCGGTGCCCCCAACCAGCGCGGGCTGGACTTCTACCGGCGGCTGCTCGACGGACTACACGACCGCGGCATCCAGCCGGTGGCGACGTTGTTCCACTGGGACCTCCCCCAGGCCCTCCAGGACCGGGGCGGCTGGGAATCCCGGGAAGTCGCCTACCGCTTCGCCGACTACGCCGAACACGTCTTCCAGGCCCTCGGGGACCGGGTGCCGACCTGGCTCACCATCAACGAACCGAAGACCGTGGTGCAGAACGGCTACCTCTCCGGCCATCACGCCCCCGGTCACCAGGACCAGCAGGCCGCATATCTGGTCGCGCACCACCTGCAGCTCGCGCATGGACTCGCCGTTCGGGCGTACCGAGCCGGCAGTGGGACCGGGCGCATCGGGCCCGCATTCAACCTGCACCCGTGCTACCCGGCCGACTCCTCCCCCGACACCACCGAGGCCGCGTGGCGCTACGACGGCTACGAGAACCGGCTCTACCTCGACTCGACGCTCACCGGCCAGTACCCCCAGGACGTGCTCGACGATCTCGGCCCGGGCCACCGGATGATCCGCGGCATCCACGACGGCGACCTCGGCATCATCTCCGCTCCCGTGGACCTACTGGCCGTGCAGTACTACACCCCGTACTACGTCACGGCTACGGGCACCACCGTGCGACGCTGGCCCACCTCCGAGGCGTCCTGGCAGCAGATCTACCCCGAAGGCATGTACGACATCCTCACCCGGATCACCCGGGACTACGGCCCGATCCCGCTGACCGTAACCGAGAACGGCCTGCCCACCCCCGACACCCTCGGCGCCGACGGGACGGTTGACGACGGCCGGCGGATCCAGTTCCTCCGCGATCACCTGGCCGCCGCGCACCGCGCCATCGCCGCCGGCGTTCCACTGGAGAGCTTCCACGTCTGGTCCCTGCTGGACAACTTCGAGTGGGCCGAGGGCTACGACCAGCGCTGGGGGCTGGTCTACGTGGACTACCCCACCCAACGCCGAGTACCCAAGCGCAGCGCACACTGGTACCGCGAGGCGATCGCGGCGGGCGGGTTCTGACCGCGCAGCGCAGCCCACGCCCCCACTCGGGCCGGTACCACAGCGACGGTGGCGCGGAGTCCGGTGACGCGGAGGTCAGGAAAGAGCGGTCAGCTCGCCGGTCCGGTCCAGGTCGGCCACCCCGGCCGCGTCGCCGATCCGACCGAGTGCCACCAGCGCCGCGCCGGTCGCGCCGATCTCCGGGTTCCGCTGGTGCCAGACCGACCGGGGAGCGAGGGCCACGGCGAAGGCCCGACGCCACCACTCGGACGCCGCCATCGCTCCACCGCCCAGAACCACCTCGACCGGCCGCGGGCCCAGCTCCGACTCCAGGGCGACCAGGTCCACCGCGACCAGGTCACTCAGACCCCGCATCAGGCCGGCCAGGATCTCCACGGCAGTGGTGCCGAAGCCGAGCCCGGCCAACACTCCGGAGCCCGCCGGAGCCAGCCCGGGTGGCCGGTCGCCCCCGAAACGGAGGTTCACCACCGGCCCCCCGCCGACGACGGGCACCCGGGCCAGGGCCGCGCTCAGCTCGGCCCCGTCGGGGAGCCGCAGCTCCCGATTGGCCCAGGCGAAGAGGTTGCCGCCGGCGGAGTACGCCTTCCCGGTGACGATGTGCCGCTGGTCAACCCGGTACCGCCAGAGGCTCGGTGCCAGCCGGGGCAGCGGCTCCCCCGGCGCGACCGCCCGCACCACCCGCACCGCCGCCGAGGTGCCCACCGTCACCGCCGCCCGGCCCGGATCAACGCACCCCGAGCCGATATTCGAGGCGGCCCCGTCCCCGATCGGGGCCGTCCACCGCGCCCTGGCCAACGGCGGCCAGCGGCGCGCGTACTCCGAGCGCAGCCGACCATGCCAGTCCACCGGCGCCAACTCCGGCAACTCCCCCGGGCCGGTGTCGGCCAACGCACACGCCTCCGGGTCCCAGTCCATCGTGCCGAGGTCGAGCAGGCCGGTGCCGGAGGCCTGCGACACCGACATCGGGACCGGGTCCAGCAGCACCCCGAGGGCGTACTCGGCCAACCCGGCGAAGCGGGTGGCGGGACCACCGGCTCTCGCCCGTAGCCAGGGCAGTCGGATCGACCAGTAACAGCGATGCCACCAGGTGCCGGTGCGCTGGTGGAAAGCCTCCGGGTCGCCCGGGCCGGGTTGCCCGGGCGGCGGCACCGGTCGGGTGTCCAGCCAGGTGAGCGCCGGGCCGATCGGGGTGCCGCCGGCGTCGAGTGCGACCACCGAGTGCCACTGCGCGGACGTCGCCACCAGGTCGACGCCGTCCAGGTGCCCGCCGGCGGCCAACTCGTCCAGGCACTGCCCCAGGCAGGCGAGGTAGCTCTGCGCGTCCAGGGTGCCGGCGCCGTCCCCGCCGATGACAGGGCTCACCCGCCGCCGGGCCAACGCCCCCGGCAGCAGCCGGACTGCCTCGTCGAGCACCAGGCCCCGTACCGAGGAGGTGCCCAGTTCCAACGCGAGTGTGGTCATCGTCGGTCACGCTATCCGGCCCGGCGGGGTGAAGCTTCCGCTTCCGCCCTGTGGTCATCGTCGGTCACGCTTTCCGGCCCGGCGGGGTGGAGCTCCCGCTACCGCCCCCGGCGACGACCGCGTAGGGTGGTGCGCATGCTCGCGCACCTGCACCGCTGGTGGCCCGCCGACCCGGCGGCCACTCTCCGCGCGTAGCTTCACGCGGCCGCCCGTCGAGGCGGCCGTCGGTCTCGGACCGGCACCGGACCGCCCGTCGGGTGGCACCGGACCGAGGAGACCCGATGACCCACCTTCCCCCGCTACTCGCCGCCGTCGCGGCCGGCACCGACCCCGGCCCGTTCGCGCTCGTCCGCCGTGAGGGCGCCGACCACCTCGACCTCTACACCGGGTCGGTACGGGTGGTGGAACGACTCGCCGACATCCCGCTGCCGACCGGACCAGCAGGGCCCGCCACCCTCGCGCTGGTGCCCTACCGGCAGGTGACCGAACGGGGCTTCGACTGCGTTGACGACGGCACCCCGCTGGAGTGCCTGGAGATCGACCGGCACGAGGAGATTGACCTCCCGGCGGCGCTGGCGGCGCTGCCGGAGGCCGCGGTGGTCACCCGGAACGCGGGCTTCGACAGCTCCGACGCGGAGTACGCGGCCACCGTTGACCGGGTGCTGGCCGACGAGATCGGCCAGGGAGCAGGTGCCAACTTCGTCATCCACCGCACCCTGCACGCCACCGTGCAGGGTACGCCGCTGCGGGCGGCGCTGGCGGCGCTGCGCTCGCTGTTGCTGCGCGAACGCGGTGCCTACTGGACGTTCGTCGTGCACACCGGCGGGCGGACGCTGGTGGGGGCGAGCCCGGAGCGGCACGTCAGCGTGGCCGACGGGCTGGTCCTGATGAACCCGATCAGCGGCACCTTCCGCCACACCGGCGCCGCTGCTGACCGGGCCGACCTGCTGCGCTTCCTCGCCGACCCGAAGGAGATCGAGGAGCTGTACATGGTCCTCGACGAGGAGCTGAAGATGATGGCCTCGGTGGCCGAGCGGGGCGGCCAGGTGGTCGGCCCGTATCTGAAGGAGATGTCCCACCTCGCCCACACCGAGTACCTGCTGGCCGGGCGGGGCTCCAAGGACGTCCGCGACGTGCTGCGGGAGACGATGTTCGCCCCCACGGTGACCGGCAGCCCGATGGAGAACGCGTGCCGGGTCATCGCGCGGCACGAACGCACCGGACGCGGCTACTACGCGGGGGTGCTGGCGCTGCTCGGTCGGGACGACACCGGCCGGCAGACCCTCGACGCCCCAATCCTGATCCGTACCGCCGAGCTCTCCCCCACCGGTGCGCTGCGGGTGTCGGTCGGGGCGACCCTGGTCCGGCACTCGGTCGCCGCCGGGGAGGTCGCGGAGACCCACGCCAAGGCCGCCGCGGTGCTCGCCGCGCTGGGCCTCGGCCCGCAGGCGCCCGCAGCAGCCGCGGGGGCGGTGCCCCGGCTCGCCGACGACCCGGAGGTACGCGCGGCGCTGACCGCCCGCAACGCGCCGCTGGCCCGGTTCTGGCTGGACCAGCGGCCGGCGGACGCCCCCGGCCGTCCCGGGCTCACCGGCCGCCGTGCGTTGATCGTGGACGGGGAGGACACCTTCACCGGCATGCTCGGCCATCAGCTACGGGCACTCGGCCTCAGCGTTACCGTACGGCCGTGGGACGCACCCGGCCCGCGGGACGGATACGACCTGGTGGTGGTCGGCCCGGGGCCCGGCGACCCGGCAGCGCTGACCCAACCGAAGATGGCGGCGCTACGCCGGCTGCTCACCGAACTCCTCGCCACCGGCCAGCCAACCCTCGCGGTCTGCCTCGGCCACCAGCTGCTCTGCGGGCTGCTCGGGCTACCCCTGCACCGCCGGGACGCCCCGTACCAGGGGCTGCAGCGGGAGGTGGACATCTTCGGCGTCCAGCGGCGGGTCGGCTTCTACTCGACGTTCACCGCCCGAGCGGACACCGATCGCCTGCCCACCCCGTACGGCCCGGTGGAGGTGGCCCGGGACGACACGAGCGGTGCGGTACACGCGCTGCGCGGCGCCAGCGTTGCCGGGGTGCAGTTCCACCCCGAGTCGGTGCTCAGCCCGGACGGCGTGGATGTTCTCGCCGACCTGTTGGACGACCTGCTGCCCGCGGCGAGCCGCCAGTGCCCGGAGTCACCCTTGGCCACCCGGTGAGCGGTCGGGCGGGTCAGGGGATCCGGACCAGCAGCAGCGCGGCCACGGCGCTACCGGTCGCGACTACCAGGAGAACCCGCATGATGCCGTCGGCGAGGTTGCCCTGCTCGATCAGCGTGCCGGCCGTCGCGATCGCGATACCCGAGCCGGCGAAGAGGATCGAGAGCGTGGTCCCGGATGCCTCGCCGGCCCGCTCAGCCGGGACCATGGCCTGCGTACCCAGGTTGGTCAGGGTGAGCCCGGTCCGATAGCCGAACCCGGCGACGGCCAGACCGATCAGGTACGGCACGATCTCACCGCCAAAGGCCACCACGACAAGGCCGACTGCGCCGACCAGGGTGGCCGCGGCGATCAACCGACGCACCTCGACCCGTTGGCTGAGCCGACCCGCGAACGGACCGGCGATGCCACCGCTGATCGAGGCGGCGAGGACCGCCAGGCCCGCGACGAACGGCGAGTAGCCCCGGACCTGTTGTAGGTGGATCGTGGTGGCGAAGATCGTGACCACGAAGGCGATGTTGGCGACCAGCCCCATCAGGGTCACCGCCACGAACTTGGCGTCGTGGAAGAGATCCAGCCGGACCAGTGGACTTTTGGTGGCCCGTTCCCGGAGCACGAACGCGGCCAGCAGCACCAGCCCGCCGACGGCGAGGGCGGTGGCCACCACCGGCCGCCAGGCGTTCATCCGGTCGGCCGCCACGGTGACCGCGAGGATCCCGAGCACCACCACGACCAGACCAGCCAGGTCAATCGCCCGCGACACCGTGGGGTCCCGCGACTCCGGCAGCCAGGCGACGCTGGCAACGATGGCGACAACGCAGAGCGGCACGTTCACCAGGAGCACGCTGCGCCAGCTGAGCCACTCGGTGACCCCGCCGCCGAGCAGCGGCCCCAGCGCCAGCGCCACCGCCCCGATGCCGTAGGCGTTGCCGATCGCCCGCTTCGCCTGCTTCCCCGGGTATGCCTCGGTGATCACCGCGAAGGCGAGGGGGAAGACGATGCCCGATCCCATCCCCTGCACGGTCCGGAAAGCGATCACGATCGCCGGGTCGGAGCCCAGACCGGCACCGAGCGAAGCGGCCCCGAAGATGAGCAGGCCGACCAGCAGCATGCGGCGGCGCCCGAGGATGTCGCCGAGCTTGCCACCGGGAAGGAGAAACGCCGCCTGGGCCAGGATGTAGCCGCTGACCACCCAGTGCAGATCGGTGATGGTCGTCCCCAACTCCGCCGCCATCGTCGGCAGGGCGAGATTCAACGCGTAGAAGTCCAGCTGCACGAGGAAGATGCAGGCAGCGGCCGCGATCATGGTCAGCTCACGCCGAGGCCGGTCCGCCTCCCCCGCCGAGGCGTCACCCTGGCCGTGGGGCCGGGGCAGACGCGGACGGAACGACACACCAAACCGTACCATTTACACGAAATGTCTTCCTTGTTCCATTGCCGCGTACCCCACCTGCGGCTAGCGCGACAGCCACCCTGGACATGAATAGTTAATAGTCTTAATAATAGGACGGTGTGACAACGTAGCTACCGACAGATGCCTGTCCGGGCGTGGAGGCTCCCATGAAGCGTCCCAGTTCCCTGATCCTGCCCCTGGTCACCGTCCTGACCGTCGCGCTCGGCGCGGCCTGGCTGGCGAAACCGGCGTACGCCGCCGGCCCCACCGCGACCTTCGCCAAGGTCTCCGACTGGGGCACCGGGTGGGAGGGTAAGTACACGATCACCAACGGCGGCAGCAGCAGCGTGACCGGGTGGAGCGTCGCCTTCGACCTGCCCGCCGGCACGGCGGTCGGCACCTACTGGGAGGCGCTGCTGCACTCCTCGGGCCAGCGGTACACCTTCAGCAACCAGTCCTGGAACGGCACCATCGCGCCGGGCGCTTCGGTCTCCTTCGGCTTCATCGGCAGCGGACCCGGCGCGCCGACCAACTGCCAACTCAACGGCGCGAAGTGCGGCGGTGCACCGCCGCCCACCGCGTCTCCACCACCTCCCACCACCGCGCCGCCCACCACCAGCCCACCGACCACCGCGCCGCCCACGACCCCACCCCCCACCACCGCTCCCCCCGGTGCCGACCTGCCCGCGCACATCCTCACCGGCTACTGGCACAACTTCGACAACCCGGCGGTCGAGCTGCGCCTGCGGGAGGTCCCCGCCGAGTACGACGTGGTCGCCGTCGCCTTCGCCGAGGCGACCGCCACCCCCGGCGAGGTGACCTTCGCCGTTGATCCGGGCCTCTCCGCCGCCCTGGGCGGCTACACCGACGCGGACTTCTCGGCCGACGTACAGACGCTCAGGAGCCAGGGCAGGAAGGTCATCATCTCGGTCGGCGGCGAGACCGGACGGGTTACCGTCAACGACGCGGCCTCCGCGGTCGCCTTCGCCGACTCCGTGTACGCCCTGATCCAGCAGTACGGCTTCGACGGGGTGGACATCGATCTGGAGAACGGCCTCAATCCCACCTACATGGCGCAGGCCCTCCGGTCCCTGCGGGCCCAGGTCGGGGCTGGGTTGATCATCGCGATGGCGCCCCAAACCATCGACATGCAGAACCCGACCACCAGCTACTTCAAGCTGGCGCTCGACATCCAGGACATCCTGACGGTGGTGAACACCCAGTTCTACAACTCCGGCGCGATGCTCGGCTGCGACCAGCAGTTCGCCTACAGCCAGGGAACGGTGAACTTCATCGTCGCGTTGGCCTGCATCCAGTTGGAGGCGGGGCTGCGGCCGGACCAGGTCGGGCTTGGCCTGCCCGCCGGTCCCGGGGCGGCCGGTGGGGGGATCGTCGCACCCGGTGTGGTCAACGCCGCGTTGGACTGCCTGACCAGGGGGACGAGTTGCGGCAGCTTCCAGCCACCCCGCACCTACCCGGGGCTGCGTGGCGCGATGACCTGGTCGGTGAACTGGGACGTGACCAACGGCAACAGCTTCGCGCAGACGGTCGGCCCGCACCTGGACACCCTGCCCTGACGTACGGAGTCGTGCCGCCAGATCGGGCGGCACCGACCCAACACGCTTCCCGTACCGGTTCAGCCGAAGAAACTGAGGTAGCCCAGGAGCGCACCGTAGCCGATGAAACCAGCCCCCATCACCCGAAGCCCCTGGGCTGACCCGCGCCCTTGTTCCGCCGACCGGAGCACCAGTTGGGGGATCCAGTAGTAGCTGATCCCGCGCAGGGTGAAGAAGACTCCCAGCAGGGTCACCAGCGCCTCTGGCACGCCGCCCCACTCGAAGTGGGTGACCAGTACGCCGAAGCCGACGAAGAGGTGCACCATGCCGGAGATGTTCACCGCCATCAGATCCGACCGGTCGGCCCGCTGGGTGAGTCGCAGATAGAACTGGGTGGCCACGATAAACGCGACTCCGGAGGTCAACAGATACAGCGAGAGGATTCTTCCGAGCGTCTGGGTCAGGTCCATGTTCGCCGCCTCAGGGGTGTGAGCAATTGATCAGGTGCGAAAGATCCCGTTACCGAGTAGCTCCGACGCAACGCGCCCGTAGGTTGACTCCACCGCTGCCGCACCATCGAGGGAGGTTAGGTCAACGCCGAGCAGCCGCTGCACATGTTCGTGGAGTGCGAGTGCGCCCAGGGACCAGATCGCCAGGAGCGCTGCCCGTTCGTAGGGGTGATCCGTCGGTCGGATCAGGCCCGAGGCGACTCCGTCGGCGAGGTAGCCGACCGCGTCCTTGACCATCTCGTCAACCAGCGCGGCCGTGTGTGGGGAACCGTCGGCCAACGCCCGGGCCAGGTAGCGCAGCAGCGGCGGCCCGTCCCGCAGGTCCCGCAGCTCCGCCGGGTCGAACCTCCCGGCCCGCATCACCTGCTGCTTGTGCTCCCGCACGAAGGTCGCGACATGTTTGTCGCAGGCCACCCGCAGCCCGTCCTTCGTACCGAAGTAATGAATGATCAGTGAGGGGTGGACGGCGGCTGCCGCCGCTATGGCACGGACCCCGGTGCCCGCTACGCCCTGATCGGCGAAGAGCGTGATTGCGGCAGCAAGGATGCGACTCTTCGTGGCGGACCTGTCGCCTCTCGGCGACGATTCATCGGACACGCTGCAAGGCTAAACGAACGTTCGATTAATGTCCAGCTATCCCAATGATCATCATGACCGTATTAACTACTCACGCCGACTGGGGCCAGCGTGTGTGATTGACGTCGATCAGCACCCGGTGGCTGTGCACCCACGCCACTCCATTCCACTCGGCGTCGACCAGGTGCGCGCGGTCGGCGTCGACGCCATGCTGGTGCCGGAACACCTCGGGAAGGCCAGCGGGCCAGAGCCGGCGGGCGGAGAGTCCCGCCGCGAGCACCAAGCCCGCCAGGAGCGCCCACGCCGTGGTCAAGCCGGCCCCCGCCCCGACCCAGCCGACGAGCGGGTAGGTCAGCAGCCAGCAGAGGTGGGACAGGGAGAACTGGGCGGCGAACAACGCCGGCCGGTCGGCGGCCGCCGAGGAGGCGCGCAGCACCCGGTTGACCGTGACGACAATCAGGCCGCCGGCGAAACCGATGAGCAGCCAGACACCCATCGCCAACGGCCAGGACGGCACCGTCGACAGCAGCAGCGCTCCGGCGAGGGCGAGCAGAGCCGTGCCAGCACCGATGAGCAGCACACCTCGATCCTCGCGTCGGCGCAACAGCAGCGGTGCGCCGAGCGCCGCCGCGATGCTGCCGAGGCCGGAGACGGCGAGCAGGAGTGGAACCTGCGCTTCAGTGGCGTTCAGCAGGTCGCGCACCACGTTGACCGTACTGACCAGGGTGATGGCACCAGAGCCGGCGACGACCATGTTCAGCGCCAGCACCGCCTGCAACCGTGGCGCGGCCGCGAACATCCGCACCCCGGCGAAGAGGCGCTCGGAGAACCGGACCCGGCTGCTACGTTGCGCCCTGGGCACCGTTGCCGCGCCTACAAACAGCGCGGAGACGAGAAATCCCACCGCGGTCCCCACAAACAGAAGATTGAACTTCAGAACGAGCAGCAACGCGGCGGCGATGACCGGGCTGGCGATGTTTTCCAGAGCGACGGCAAGCTGCGACGCGGAGAGCGCCTTCGTGTAGTCCTCCTCATCCGGAATGACATCCGGAAGCACAGACTGGAAGGTGGGCGTGAAAGTGGCCGACGCGGCCTGCAGCACCGCGATGAGCAGGTAGATCTGCCAGATCGCGTCGACCCACGGCAGCAGCAGGACGACGCCGCACCGGACCAGGTCGGCGCCCACCAGCACTACGCCCCGTGGCACCCGGTCCAACACCGCTCCCACCAGCGGCGACACGCACACGTACGCGACCATCTTGATCGTCAGCGCGGTACCGAGGACCGCTCCGGCCCGCGCGCCCGCAAGGTCATAGGCGAGCAGCCCGAGCGCCACTGTCGCCAAACCACTGCCGAGGAGCGCAACTACCTGGGCAGCGAAAAGCCTACGATAGGCGCGATTACCCAGCAGCGCACGCACGATTAATCGATCCCCTTCCGGAATTTCCGCCGCCAAGGAGATTACCGGCGAAAATTGAATGCGACAATGCCGCTAATACCAAGAGAGTGCAACAGACAGCCCTTAACAAGTACGCTCAGCGGGCGATTGTGTCGTGGCTGTCCCGCTGTCGAACCTGCGGTGCGCCGACCGCGCGGTATGTGCTCCTGCCCCGCCGCTCGCCGCGCCCCTCGCCCGCCCTCACACCTGAGGGGAGATGGACCAAGTCTGACGCGGAGCCGAGGGCGCGCGGCGGATAGGCTGCGGCATGCTTATCAACAAGGCGCCCGAACCGATCAAGGGGGTCATCTTTGACTTCCACTCCACGCTGGTCCAGGGCGGCGACGCCAGTCGTTGGGTCGAGGCCGCTCTCCGTCATCTGGCGGAGGAGGGAAACGCGGCGCCGGATCTGAGCGCCAGCCAGATCACGGGCCTGTGTGCGCATCTTGACCAGCTTTGGCAGCATGCCCACACGATCGACCCGGGAAGCGAACGCGATCTCAGCCGGGAGCGCCATTGGGACGTCTTCAACCGGACGGTCTCACTGCATCCCGGCATTAAACCCGATCTGATCGCCGCACTGTATGCAGTAATGACGGATCAGTGGGTGCCGTTCGCCGACACCCTCCCCGTACTTCAAGAACTCAGGTCGCGCGGCATCAGGACCGTGGTGCTATCCAACATTGGGCTGGACATTCATTCGTTCCTCGACCGGGCTGGTGTGAGTGGCCTACTCGACGGCGTGGTGCTGTCCTTCGAGGTGGGCCTGGTGAAGCCCGACCCGGCGATCTTTGCCCGCGCGCTGGAACTGCTCAACGTTCCAGGCAGCCAAACCTTGATGGTCGGCGACAGCCCCAGGGACGACGTCGGCGGAGTTTCCCTGAACATTCGCACGTTGATCCTGCCGCAGACCAAAGGCCCGGTTCACGGCCTGGGAACAGTCCTCCAGATGGTCGGGAACGGCGGACTCTCATGACATCCCCAGGGGTCGCCGGGGGCGGTACGTCACGTAGCACGTGACCGTTGACCGGGCTAGGCCAGGCCCGCGACGAAATGGTGAGTAGCCCCGGACCTGCTGCAGACCGGTTGGCGGCGACTCTTCGTGGCGAACTTGTCGCCTCGGCGAGATCGGAAGTAGTGTTCCGGAACATGTCTTCCAGAACACGATCGGTGGCCACGCTCGAGGGGCTGCGGGCCTTGGCACATCCGACCCGCCTGGCTCTCCTCGACCTGCTTCGGGTGCGGGACACGCTGACGGCGAGTGAAAGTGCCACGCTGCTCGGCCTCACCCCGAAGACCTGCTCCTACCACCTGCGCATCCTCGCCGCGCAGGGCCTGGTCGAGCCGGCCGTGGTGGAGGGCGCCAGCCTTCGGGAGCGCCCCTGGCGGCGGGCAACCGGGGAGACCGACGTGCCCCTGGCGGACGTGCCGACGGATGACCCGGAAATGGAGACGGCGCAGGAGCAGTTCATGCGCGTCCGACTGCACCGGGACCAGGCCCTGTTGCAGGAGTTCGTGGCCGGGCACGACGAGCGTCACGCCGGGTGGAACTCGTCGGTGACGATGCACAGCCGCACCGCGCTGATGTCGCCCGCCGAACTGCACGCCTGGGGGCTGGCAGTGGAGTCGATCACCCGGGAGCATGTGCGCCGCGCCGAACTGGCGTCCTCGGAGGCGCAGGAGCCCGTCCGACTGATCCTCTACGGGTTCCCGCAAACCATGCCCGGGGGACGGCAGGCATGAGTACCGCCCCGGACCAGACCGCCGCGCCGCCGGTGGCCGTCCCCGTCGGAATGCGTCGGTACCTCGTGGTGGTCTCGCACCGCACGGTTCGGTGGGCGTTCCTCGGCTCGCTGATCGCACGCCTCACCCAGACCATGGTCCCGCTCGCGTTGCTCCTGTTCGCCCAACACCACCTCGGCGGGTTGGGGGCAGCGGGCGCGGTGGTGGCCAGCTATGCGGCTACCGCGAGTGTCGGCTTCCTCGTCATCGGCCGGATGGTCGACCGCCGGGGGCCGTACATCCTGGTCATCGCGGCGGCGATCAACGCGGCGGGCATCATCGCCCTCGTCGTGCTGCCCGCGCCGTTCATCTGGCTGCTCGCAGCGGTCGCTGGCGGCTCGACCCCACCGCTCGGTGCGGCTATCCGCTCCGTGTTCATCCGCAGCTTCGGCAGGCCCAGCGAGCGGACCAGCGCCCTGAGCCTGGACACGATCGGCACGGAGGTCATGTTCATCGCGGGTCCCGCACTCGTCGCCGCACTGGTGGTGGTGGCGTCGCCCAGAACCGCGCTGCTTATCGCTGCCGTCGTGAGTCTGGTCGGCACCGGGCTCTTCACCGCCATGGCGGGTCGGTCGACGGGTGAGCACAGTCGGGCGACCACCCGAAGCCGCAGGTTGTTGGACCGCGGGTTGTTGGCCCTCGCTCCCCTCCTGCCCGTCGTGGCGATGCAGATGGCGGCGGTCGGGTTCATCGAGGTCGGGGTCATCGCCCGGGCCACCGAACTCGGGTCGACGTCCGCAGCGGGAGTGCTGTTGGCGGTCTGGGCGGCCGGGAGCGTGGTGGGAGGGCTCGCGTTCGGCACCCGGGACTGGCCCGGAGGTATCCGGCGCCAGTGCGCAGTCCTACTGGGCCTGACCGGCCTCGGATTCTGCACCCTGTTGACCGGTCAGAGCCTCGCGGTCCTCTATCCCCTGATGTTCCTGGCCGGACTCGCGATTTCACCGGCAGCGACCACGCTGGCCACGATCTGCGGTCTTCTCGCGCCCGCGCGCTCCCGGACCGAGGCGTTCACGTGGCTCGCTTCCGCGACCGGTCTCGGCGGCGCCGGTGGCTACGCTCTCGGCGGCGTGCTGGTCAGCCACACCAACGCCGGCACGGCCTTTCTCATCGCTGCGGCGATTCCGGTGCTCGCGGTCGTGCTGGTCCTGACCCTGCCGGCCCGGCGCCTGTCGGGCGGGACCGGCGGCGGCACCGAAGCCAGCGCGTTACTACATCGATCCCCTGCCTCGGCGTGAAAGCCTGCTGCGCGCAGCAGCCTCGGCGCGCTGTCCCCGCGCCGCCAGCGGAACGGCCGCGATCTGCCGCCAGAGGTAGGTGTGGCCCTCCCGCCGCAGCTCGACCAGGCTGACGGTCTCGACCTGGACCGTTACCGGCGGGATCGACCGCACGGTCGCCACCTCCTCGATGACCGGTTTCGCGACGGTGGGTCGACGGTTGTAGGCGATGCTGACGTGTGGATCGAAGCTCGCGGGTTGGGCAGGTACGGCCCCGGCGCCTCGCACGTGCGCAATCGCGGCGACCACGGCGAGCCGGAGGAGGTGGAACGGCCGGTGCGGACCCACGCTCAGGAAAACTGAGTTCGCCGACCCGGTGAGGGGGCCGACAGTCGCGGCGAAAGGCCGGATGGACGCACACCGCTCGCTGGCCGCGGCGACCACCGCGAGCGCCTGCGAGCTGGTGATCTCGTCGGTGTTGGAGACCCGTTGCACGGTCAGGTGCAGACTCGCGACGGGAACCAGATCCAGGGTCTCCAGGTGCCCCAGCCGGGCCTGACAGCGCTCGGCGAGCCGCTGGACCGCCGGGCGCTCGTCAAACCGAACAATCCAGTGGTAGAAGCGTCGGCCCGCCTCCCAGCCGGGCCGCTCCCAGTGGTTGACGAGCCGGTCCAGCTGCCGATAGCGGTGCCAATCCGACCGGATGTACCCGTACTCGTCCGGGCTGTCCTCGGCGCCCTCAACCGGTCTCATCGGTGGGCCTCCCTGACCGGTCGCGCCACGCCCCGAGCACCGCATCGACCACGGCGCTGGTATCTCGGAGGTCGGGAAGAACCGCGTCGGCGCCGCTGGCGGCCAGTGCTTCGACACCGTACCTGCCGGTGGCCACCGCCACCGCGAACGCGCCGCTGGAGCGGCCAGCCCTGATATCACGTGGGGTGTCCCCGATCAGCACCGTGGGGGCCGGCGGGTATGAGATCCCGTACTTCGCCGTGGCCTTCCTTCGCGCGACCGACACCAGGTCGGCACGCACCTCGGTGTCCGAGCCGTACGCACCCACCTCGTAGTCGAGGGCGCCGGCCAACCCGAATACGGAGACCTTGACCTGGGCGTTGTGCCACGTGTTTCCCGTCAGCACGGACTGGACGACGTCGCTCCGCCGGGCCAACGCCGCAATGGCCGCCGGTGCCCCCACCTCGGCGTGTCCACGTTCCGCCAACCGCGACCGGAGCGACTCGAACACCCTGTTCATGACGCCAACCGCCTGTTCCATCACGTCCGGGGTGGCCTCGATCCCATGCTGTCGCAGCAGCAGCCGCAGGACGGCGGGATCGGTCCTGCCCGCGGGAACGATCGGGTGCTCCGGGAGCCGGCCGGTCAGCCGGGTGAAGGTCAACGTGTACGCCTCCTTGCTCACCCCACCGTTGTCGATCAGGGTGCCGTCGATGTCCCAGAGCACCAGCAGCGGGCCAGCGACGCCGGGCGCACCGCGAACGGACTCCCGTCCGGTGTGGTCACCGTGCTCGACGGAGGCCGTTCGCTCGCCGCTTGCTGTCACGTAATCGTTGTAGCACCTGTCCTGCCAGCTACCGACCGACTTGCCGCCGGCGCGGTCGCCGGAACGGCAGGTCACGCTACCCCACAACCCCAATTTTGTACGAATAAGTCTTCTCTATTCCGTATAGTGCCGCAAATCCCAGTCGACTACCCGCTGTAAGCGGCGAACCAGGCAAGTCGTACGGTGGTCACCGGAGGTTCCACATGCGCGTATCGGTATTCAGCACCAAACCATACGATCGGGAATTCCTGTCGGCGGCCAACTCGGCCGACAGCCACGAACTGGAATTCCTCGAGCCCCGACTGACCCCGCAGACCGCCAAGCTCGCCAGCGGCGCAGCGGCGGTCTGCGCGTTCGTCAACGACGACCTCGGCACCGAGGTGCTGGAGCGGCTGGCCGCGGATGGCGTCCGCCTGATCGCGCTCCGCTCCGCCGGTTTCAACCACGTGGATCTGGCTTCCGCCCGCCGGCTCGGCCTCACCGTGGTCCGGGTGCCGGAATACTCCCCGTACGCCGTGGCCGAGCACACTGTTGCCCTGATCCTCGCCCTCAATCGCAAGGTCTACCGGGCCTACAACCGGGTCCGGGAGCACAACTTCGCGCTCACCGGACTGCTCGGCTTCGATCTGCACGGCCGGACCGTCGGCGTCGTCGGCACCGGGAAGATCGGGTTCTGTGTGGCCCGCATCCTGTCCGGGTTCGGCTGCCGCGTCATCGCCAGCGACCCGTACCCGGACGACGCGGTGACGGCGGCCGGGATCGAGTACGTGCCGCTGCCGCGCCTGCTGAGCGACTCGGACGTGATCACCCTGCACTGCCCGCTGACCCCGGACACCGAACACCTGATCAACCCCGAACGGATCGCCCAGATGCGCCGGGGAGCAATGCTGATCAACACCAGCCGTGGGGCGCTGGTGGACACCCGGGCGGTGATCGACGGGCTCAAGAACGGCCAGATCGGCTATCTCGGTCTGGACGTCTACGAGGAGGAGACCGACCTGTTCTTTGAGGACCTCTCCGACCGGGTCCTCGATGACGACGACTTCTCCCGGCTCAACACCTTCCCCAATGTGCTGATCACCGGCCACCAGGCCTTCTTCACCGAGGACGCGATGCGCAACATCGCCGCCACCACGATCGACAGCCTCACCACCATCGAGCGGGAGGGAGCGGACGCCGCCTCCCCGTCGGCCCGGGTCTGCTGAACGCGCTAACCGCACACCGGCACACTGTGCGATATTGACTGCCATGTCTGCACTACGCACTCCGGACAGCCGGTTCACCAACCTGCCCGACTTTCCCTACGAGCCCCACTACGTCGACCTGGACGGCCTACGGATGGCCTACGTCACGGCCGGCCCGGCGGACGGGGAACCGGTGCTGCTGCTGCACGGGGAACCCAGCTGGTCATTCCTGTACCGGAAGGTCATCCCGGTGCTCGCCGACGCCGGACTGCGGGCCATCGCACCGGATCTCATCGGCTTCGGCCGGTCCGACAAGCCGGCCGAGCGCAGCGAGCACACCTACGCCCGACACGTCGAGTGGATCCGCAGCTTCGCCTTCGACAAGCTGGGCCTGACCGGAGTGACGCTGGTCGGGCAGGACTGGGGCGGCCTGATCGGGCTCCGCCTGGTCGGCGAGCACCCGGACCGCTTCACCCGGGTGGTGGCCGCCAACACCGGGCTGCCCACCGGTGACCAGCCGATGCCGGAACTCTGGTGGCAGTTCCGGCGGATGGTCGAGACGGCCCCCGAGCTGACGGTGTCCCGGCTGGTGCAGTCGGGCTGCCAGAGCGAGCTGACCGCGGCGGAGCTGGCGGCCTACGACGCGCCGTTCCCGGACGAGTCCTACCTCGCCGGCGCCCGCACCATGCCCACCCTGGTGCCGACCGCACCGGACGATCCGGCCAGCACCGCCAACCGCGCCGCCTGGACCGAACTCTCCCGTTGGGAGCGCCCGTTCCTGGTGGCGTTCAGCGACCAGGATCCGATCACCGGGGGGATGGCGCCGGTGCTGCGCCGCACCGTGCCGGGTGCTGCCGGACTTGACCACCCGGTGATCAAGGGAGCCGGGCACTTCCTCCAGGAGGACGCGGGAGAGCAGCTCGGCACGGTGATCGCGGAGTTCGTTCGGTCCGCCGCGACCGCCTCCTAGCCGGGCAGCATCTCATCGAGTGAGCGAACAGTTACCCAGAGCGCACCAGGTGGACTAGCCTTACCTGCGCGTTCGCCAGCGACGTCGACACGCCTCGGCCAACCCTGCCCGCCCGATCGGCCGGTTTTCCAGCGAACCCACACCGCTGCGTCGCTGATTGGGCAGGATCGTCCGCAACAAGGAGGTGCCGTTGTGCAGGACACCCGCGCTGTCGCCCTGACCGTCAAGGTGAGCGGCCTGCCACCGGTCAAAACCGAAGCGCTGTCCATCTTCGCCGCCGGACATCGGCAGGCGACGAGGGTACGCGCCCTACTTCAAGCGGCCTGTGCGGCGGCTCAGCAGACCGGCTGGACCCCGTTGTCCGGGCCGATCGAAGTGGACCTCGTGCTGCGCTGCCCGCCGGGGCACCGCACATCCGACGCCAGCACGCTACTCGGCGGGGTGTGTGCGGTGCTCCAGGACAAGAAGCGGGTGGCCAGCATCGGTCTGGCCCACCTCGGCGTCCTGGTGGACGTCGCACTCTACGACGATGACCGGCAGATCAGAACGATGACGTACCGGGAGGAGCCGGCGGAGGACTACTCGTACGAGGTGCGGGTCGCCGCCGTACCGACCGCGGTGTAGCCGACGCCGACGGCGGGGTACCCGGTCGCCGAGGAAGGGAGCGCCGATGTCCGAGCCACACGTCACGCTGGAGCCCCGGGACCCGGTACAGAAGAAGCTGCGTGGCCCACTGGAGGAGCAGCTGACCTCGGCGCTGCAGGCCGCCACCGACCGGGTCCGGGAAAGCTACGCCGGCGAGCCGGTCGAGCAGGTCTGCCAGCGGCTGCTGGACGAGACCCGCGCCGGTCTGCACCCGGACATCGCGGCCGGGTTCCAGCCCGACATGGACGAGTTCTGTCGGGTGGCGGTGGCAATCGTCCGCGGCACGGACGTGTGAGCGCTCCGCCCACCAGAAGCGGCGGAGCGCTCACATGTCAGAAGTGGTGCAGCAGGTCGGGGAAGGCGGTGAGGTGTAGCACCGCCGCATCGTCGTGGTCCAGGGCGTCGTGCTCCAACACCCAGGTGTTCTCGTTCGGAACGTAGACGGCGTTCATCCCCGCCGCGCGGGCCGGCAGAATGTCTGACCTCGGCGAGTTCCCGATCATCCAGGCACGAGACGGTGCGAAATCGTGCTCGTTGGCCAGCCACCGGTAGGTGGTCACGTCCTTCTCCGGCACGATGTGCGCGGCCCGGAAGTGGTGCAGCAGGTCCGAGGCGTCCAGCTTTCGCTGCTGCTCCTCCTGGTCACCCTTGGTGAGCAGAAACAGCTCGTGCCGGCCGGCCAACTCGTCCAACGCCGCCGCCACCCCCGGCATCAGCTCCACCCGGTGCTCGACCAGGGCGACGGCCAGCTCCTCGATTCCCCGCCGCTCGGCGGCCGTGGCCGGCCGCTCCCGCAGCCGCTCGAAACACTCACCGAGACTGCGCAGGAAGACCTTGCTGCCGTAGCCGTGCGCGACCGCGTTGGCCCGCTCGATGTCGTCGAGAATCGTACGGATCTCGGTGCGGTCCAGGGTCGGGTGCGCCACCCAGGTCAGAAAGTCCTCGATGACCCGCTCGAAGACGATGTTGTTCTCCCAGAGCGTGTCGTCGGCATCGAAGATGAGCACCTGCCCGTGTCGGCGTGCACCTGCCATGTCGCCCTCCCGTCAACAATTGGCGCCACCGTAACGGCCCCCACCGCCCCGGTCACCTGGTTTCGCACCCCACCGTCAGGCGGGCAGCGGCCGGATCCGAGCCCCTCCGGTCCGTACCGTCCCGTTCGGAGGCGGGTGCGCTCCCCGAGTGCTGCCCCCACTGCACTACAGTGACGTAGCTTCTGGGCGTCCGGGATCCGGGGAGGGTGAGCGGGCATGATGGGACCGTCGCACGCGCTGTCTGGCGCGACGGTGTGGCTGGCCGGCTCCTTGGCGCTGGACCACTTCGCCGACTACGAGCAGTCGCCGCTCGCACTCGCCGTCGGCACCGCGGTCTGCGCGGGAGGTGCGCTCTTTCCCGACCTCGACCTCTCCGGCAAGGTCACCCGAAACCAGGGTGGCGCCACGGTCGCCCGCACCTTCGGCGTCTTCTCCCTCTTCGTCGCCGAGGTGACCGAGAAGGTGTCGCTCGGCGTCTACTATGCGACGAAGTTGAAGCGGGACCCGCGCCGCACCAACGGGCACCGCACCCTGACCCACACCATCCCCTTCACCGTGCTGGTCGGCTGGGGCACCACCGCGCTCTGCGCCGCGTACGGCAAGTGGGCGGTGATCGGCATCCTCTTCTTCATGTTCGGTCTCGCCCTGCGCGGCCTCTTCGACGATTGGGCCGAACGCGCCGGCTGGCTCGTGGTGACCCTCGCCTCGCTCGCCGCGGCGTGGTTCACCTTCGCCACCCTGCCGGGAGACCGCGGCTACCCGATGATCGGGCTGGCCGTCGGCGTCGGCTGCTTCGTCCACATCCTCGGCGACATGATCACTCGGGCCGGGGTACCGATCCTCTGGCCAATCCCGATCAAACGTCGGATGTGGCGGATGATCAGTCTGCCGGACTCGATCGCGCTCCGGGCGGGCGGGAAGACCGAAGTGGTCTTCGTCCGGACCGCGCTCACCATCGTCTCGGTGCTCTCCGCCATCGGGCTGGTCGCCCCGCACCTGCTCGACCGCTTCAACATCGACGTCTGACGGTCGTGCCGGTGACCACCGACGATGCCGACGACGCCGACGTCCCGGCGTTCTGGCAGGGGCTCGGCCTACCCGGCCTCGCCGACGTACACGTGCACTTCCTCCCGCCCCGACTGCTGCGTCGGGTGTGGGCGTACTTCGACGCGGCCGGTCCGCTCCTCGGTACCACCTGGCCCATCCGCTACCGGTGGAGCGACGCGGAGCGGCTGGCGCACCTACGCCGGATGGGCGTACGGGCGTTCAGCGCCCTGGCGTACGCGCACCGGCCCGCGATGGCCGCCGACCTGAACTCCTGGACCCTCGACTTCGCCCGCGCGAACCCGGATTGTCTCCCCTCGGCCACGTTCTTCCCCGAGCCGGCGGCACCCCGGTACGTCACCGAGGCGCTCACCGCCGGTGCTCGGGTGTTCAAGGTGCACGTGCAGGTCGGCGGGTTCGCCCCGACCGATCCGCTGCTCGATCCGGTGTGGGGGCTACTCGCCGACGCCGGGGTGCCGGTGGTGGTGCACGCCGGACACGCGCCGGCCGGTACCGCACACACCGGCCCCGGCCCCTTCGCCGCCCTACTCGCCCGGCATCCGCGACTCGCCGCGGTGGTGGCGCACCTCGGCGCACCGGACTATTCGGCCTTCCTCGACCTCGCCGACCGGTACGAGAACGTGCGGCTGGACACCACCATGGCCTTCACCCCGTTCTTCGACCAGGCCGTGCCCTTCCCCGCCGCGGAGCTGCCCCGGCTACGCGAGCTGGGCCTGGCCGGCAAGGTGCTGCACGGCAGCGACTTCCCCAACCTGCCCTACGCGTACGCCGCGCAGCTCACCGCGCTGGCCCAACTCGACCTGGGCGACGCCTGGTTGCGGGCGGTGTGCTGGACCAACGCCGCCGACCTGTTTGATCTGCCGGGCTGACTACGCGCCGACCCGCTGCGGTGGGACGGTCAACCCGTACAGGGCCATCAATTCCGGGCTGTCGACCCGACTGCCGTCGGCGACGGTGTCACAGGAGATGTCGACGATCTGGTCCTTGTGTGCCAGCAGGTACGGACGGGCGCCGACGTCCGCGCTGGCCAGCGTGGCGATGCCGGACCAGTGCCGGCGGCCGAACAGCATCGGGTAGCCGCGCAGTCCGCCGTAGGTGGCGCAGACCAGCACGTCCGGGTACGGCAGTGCGGCGACCCGCTGGACCGCCGCGGCGGTCAGGCCCGGCATGTCCACCGGAACGACGACCACCGCCTCGATGGCGTCGTCGTCGATGGCCGCGAGGCCAGCCTTGATCGAGGAGCCCACTCCGGTTCCCCAGGCCCGGTTGACCACGACGGTGGCCCGGGTGAGGTCAGCGGTTTCCTGCACCTGGTCGGCGGCGGCGCCGAGGACGACCACGATCTGCTCGCAGCCTGCCGCCGTCATCGTGTCGACCATCGTGCTCACCAGTGGCTTCTCGCCCTGGCACAGCAGCGCCTCGGGGCCACCGATCCGGCGCCCGCCACCCGCGGCGATGATCATTCCTACGGTCCGGTTCAGCGGTGCCACCTCCGTCTTGGTAACGGACCGCGCAGGCCACCTGCCCGGTCCGGGACGCACAACGGACCCAACGAGCAGTCAGCGTTCAGGTTCCGGGCATGAATCGGATATTCCGACCATCACCGACAAAGAGGAGGAGTCAGGCGTGCGGCCGCAACTGACGGCGTCCCCCGGGCGGGCCGAACAGCAGCTCCGGCCGGCAGCCGCGCACATCGTCGCGGACCGGTGTCAGAAGGCGTCGGCGTAGCACTCAACGGTGGAGAGATCGAGCGGGAAACGCACCGGCGTCCGCCCGAAGAGCAACGCGCTCGCCCGTTCCCCGCACCGGGTCACCGCGGCGGCCACCGCCGCGGCCCGCTCGACGCGACAGTGCACGATCACCTCGTCGTGCTGAAAGAAGACCAGCTCGGCGCCGCTGCCGGCCAGCCCCACGTCGGGACCGGCCAGCCTGGCGTCGCTGCCGGCCAGCTCCCCGCGGAGCGTGGCCAACAGCGTCGCGGCCCACTCGGCGGCGGTGGCCTGGATGACGAAGTTCCGGGTGAACCGGCCCCGCGCCCGTGCCCGCGCCGACCGTTCCCCCGCTCCCCCGGCCGGGACCGGATCCACCTCGGCAAGCTCGACCGAGCCGGGTGGGCAGGTACGGCCGAGCCAGGAGCGAACCAACTCGCCGGACTCCCCGCTGCGCGCCGCCGTCTCCAGATAGCCGAAGGCCGCCGGATAGTTGCGCCGCAGCACCTCCAACGCCGGTGCCGCCGAACCGCCGGTCTGCCCGTACATGGCGCCGAGCAGGGCCACCTTGGCCCGCGCCCGGTCCCCGCCGAACGCATCGGCGGCCAGAGCGGCGTACAGGTCACCCGCCCGGGCCGCGGCGGCAAGCCGCGCGTCGCCGGAGACCGCCGCCAGGATCCGCGGCTCGAGCTGACCCGCGTCGGCGACCACGAACGTCCACCCCGGGTCCGCCACCACCGCCCGCCGGATCACCTTCGGGATCTGGAGCGCCCCACCACCTCGGGTCGCCCACCGGCCGGAGACCACGCCGCCGGGTACGTACTCCGGGCGGAACCGCCCCTCCCGCACCCAGGCGTCCTGCCAGGCCCAGCCGTGCGCCGTCCAGATGCGATAAAGCTCCTTGTACTCCAGGACCAGCGGCGCCGCCGGGTGGTCAACGCCGCGCAGCACCCAGGACCGGGTGTTCGGCACCTCCACCCCGGCCCGGGCGAACGCCCGCACCAGCTCCAGCGGCGAATCGACATGCAGCCGCGGAAGGTCGAAGGCGGCAGCGATCCGGGCGGCCAGCTCCGCCAGCCGACGCGGCGGCCCACCCACCGGGGAGGGGGCACCGAGCAGCTCACCGAGGAGGGCGTCGTGCACGTCCACCCGCCACGGCAGCCCCGCCGCCCCCAACTCGACGGCGATCAGCGCCCCCGCCGACTCGGCCGCCACCAACAGCCGGAACCGGCCCGGCTGCGCGGTGGCGGCGACCCGCGCGAGCTGGTCGGCGTAGACCCGGGCCAGGGCCGTGATGCCGGGACCCGGCGGAGCCGGCGGTGACTCGAAGAGCGCACCCTGGCCGTAGCCCGGGGGCTCGGCCAACCGCGGCGGCGGATCGGCCGGCACCGGCGCGCCGGTCAGGCGCGCCCAGGCGGCGGCGAAGGAACGCGGCTCACCCCAGCGGCCCGCGTGACCGAGAAGCAACGCCTCGGTCAGCTCGATGTCGTGGCAACGGTCAACCCGGACGCCAGCCCGCAACAACATGGGGTAGAGCGCCGCGCCGGACGCCCAGACCCAGCGGGGGCGCTCCCTTCGCTCGCGGTCGGCCACCGCGACAGCCAGGTCGGCGACCTGCTCCGGCGGCCCGATCGGCGCTCCGGCAGCGTCGAGCGGCTGCAGCACTCCCCCGCCGACCCCGGAGCCCGCCCCCGGAGCAGCGGGGAGTCGAGGGTCCGCACCCGCCACCACCGCCACCACCGCCGCCATGATCGCGATTCTGCCCGCCCGGTACGACATCGCCGGCCAGCCCGGCGACACATCAGTCGCGAGACTGGCCGGCAACGGATTCCGCCGGGCTGGTGGGCCGAGTTTGCGGCGGGCTACTTGCTGATGCCCGCGGTCAAGCCCGACTGCACCTGGCGCTGGAAGACGATGTACACGATCAACACCGGCAACATCGCCATGGTGACCCCGGCGAAGAGGCCGGACCAGTCGGACCTGTACCCCTGATTGACCGACAGCTCGATCAGGCCCTGGGCGATGACCTGATTCTTCGGCTCACCATCCACGGACTGCATCAGCAGCGTCGGCAGATACCACTGGTTCCACTGCCCGAGCACGTTGAAGATACCGATGCTGATCAGGCCGGGCTTCGCCATCGGCAGCATCACGCTGAAGAACAGCCGGGTGTGTGAGGCCCCGTCAACCAGGCCCGCCTCGGCGATCGCGTTCGGCAGCGTCCGGAAGAAGGAGTGCATGAAGAAAACCGTGAACGCCAGCGACCATGCCGCGTACACCAGGATCAGCATCAGGTGCTTGTTCGGCCCGAGCGGCGGGAAGAGCACCCCGGTGTTGTAGACGCCCTTGAACAGCGGTACGGCGGCGAGGTAGATCGGCAGCGTGAGGCCGGAGAGGAACATGTAGTAGATCAGTCGGTTACCGGGGAACTCGTAGCGCGCCAACACGTACGCGGCCATCGAGCCGAGCAACATGGTCAGCGTGACGCTACCGGCCAGCACGAGCACGGTGTTGAGGAAGAAGTCGCCGAGTTGCCCCTCGGTCCAGGCTCGGCCGAAGTTCTCCCAACGCAGCGTCTCCGGGATCAACGACAGCGGCTGCCGGATAACCTCCGCGTCGCTCTTCAGGGCCGACATGAACACCCAGATCAGCGGGTAGACGACCATGATCGCCCAGACCAGCAGGAACAGGTGGGAGAAGCCGTTGAAGATCTGCGCGCCGGGCCGTCGGCCGCCGGACCCGAAGCGGCGGGCCGACGTAGTGCCGGCCGGCGGAGCGAGATCCGGCCCGACGGGACCGGGGTCGTGGGTCACCGTACTCATCGTCGACTCTCCTCAGTACTCAATCCGCTCGCGGCGGGTGATCTTCAGCTGCGCCGCGGCCAGGAGGATCGTGAAGATCGCCAAAGCCACACCCATCGCGCAGGCGTAGCCGAACTGGCCCTTCTGGAAGGCGGTGAAGTTGAGCACCGACGCGAAAATCTCGCTGGCGTGGTTCGGGCCGCCCTGGCTGGGTGTCATCACGAAGACCAGGGCGTACATGTCCAGGGCGATGAAGCCCAGATAGATCCAGGCCACCGAGACGGTGTCCCGCAGCAGCGGCAGCGTGATCCGGAAAAACGTGTGGAACCGACCGGCACCGTCGAGGATGGCCGCCTCGAAGACGTCCTTCGGAATCGACTGCATCGCCGCGGAGAAGAGCACCATGTAGAACCCGGCGCCGCTCCAGACCGCGATCAGCAGCAGCCACCAGAGCACCGCGGGGACGCCGAGGAAGGGCTCCGGGTCGAACGTGAACAGGATCGGGTTCTCCGGGTCAACCAGCCCGATCTTCATCAACACACCGTTGATCAGACCCTGCCCGTCGGCCCGGTAGATCTGCTGCCACATGATGGCGACGACGACCAGGGACAGCACCTGCGGGAAGAAGAAAATGACCTTGTAAAGGCCGGAACCGAAGACACCCCGGATGCCGGCCCTGTCCTCGCGCCCGCCCACGTTGAGCAGGAACGCGAGGAACAGGGCCAGCGCGATCGTGAACAGCGGCACGGTGATCAGGAAGAAGACGTTGTGCCAGAAAGCCTTCCTGATCAGCTCGTCGGAGAAGAGCCGGACGTAGTTGTCCAGCCCGACGAACTGCTGCCGGTCGGAGTATCCACCCCAGTCGGTCAGCGAATAGCCGGCCGCCTGGGCGAACGGCCAGACCACATAGAAGAGGTAGAGCGCGACCGGCAGGGCCAGGAAGCCCATGACGAAACGCGCGACACCATGCCGCATGGGACTCACTCTTTCCGTTCGGCTCAGGCGGAGCGGGTCTGCTTCTTGATCGACGAGTCCTTGGCGACCTTGTCGGCGGCGCCCTGCATCCCGTCAACGAACTGCTGGGCGGTCAGCCGGCCGGCCATCAACTCCGCGGAGAGGTTCTGGCTCTCCTTGTCCAGGTCGGCGTAGAAGTTCCAGAACTTGACCGAGACAAGATCCTGCGGAGCGTTGCTCATCAGCTCGTTGGCGCTGGCCAGCGCCGAGTCCTGGACGTTGTCCCCGGAGCCCCGGGTGGAGGCGAGAGACTTGGTCAACTCGGCGAACTTCGCCGAGCCCTCCTTGGAGAGCACCGCCCGCAGGAACTCCTTGGCGGCGGCCTTGTTCGGTGCCCTCGACGGCACGACGATGCCCTCGCCGGCACCGGCGTAGACGTCGTTCGGCGCCTTGTCGCCCGCCCCCAGGCTCCAGTAGTCCGACAGCTTCATCTCGAAGCCGGGGGGAATGGTCTCCGCCATCTCGTTCTTGAGCCAGGTGCCGACCTGGATGAAGGCGGCCTTGCCGTCGAGCCACGCCTGCTGCGACTGGGTGTGGTCGAGCTGGCCGGGGAGCAGCAGCTTGTCCTTGACCAGCTTCTCCCACGCCTCCAGGGCCGGCAGCACCCCGTCGGCCTTCCAGGCGTTCTCCTTCAGGTTGTCGATGTCGATCACCGCTTGCTTGCCGGCGGACTTCCAGATCGTCGCCATCAACGCCCAGCGCGGGTAGTAGCCGTGCACCGCGTCGTAGACGTACGGGGCCATGCCCTTCGCCTTGATCTTCGGCGCGAGGGCGAAGAAGTCGTCGAAGGTCTTCGGCGGCTGCCAACCCTCCTTCTCGAAGAGCGCGGCGTTGTACCAGTTGCCCCAGACCGTGTACGCGATGTTCACCACGTAGAACTTGCCCTGGAAGGTGCCGTCGTTGACGGTCCCCGGCAGCAGGGTGTCCGCCACCGTGCCCTCGCTGTCCCACGCCGGGGCGGCGAGCAGATCCTCCAGCGGCTCGATCGCGCCCTCGTTGACCAGGGTGCTGATGTCCATCAGGTCGGCGCCGGAGTTCATGACGACGTCGCTGGGCTGGGTCGCCATCTTCGGCTGCTCTTCGGTCTTGATCTTCTGGGTCGAAGACATGTTGACCGTGACGTTCGGGCGCTTGGCCTTGAAGACGGCCTCGTCCTCCTTGGCCCACTGGTCGCCCAGACCGCCGTTGAAGATGACCACCTTGACGGAGCTGCCGTCCTGGACGCCGAACGGGTTGTCCTCGCTCTTCGCGGCACCGGAGTTGTCGTCCTGGGCCGGCTCGCTGCCGGCGCAGGCGCTGAGCAGGCCGGCAGCCGGGATGGTCAGCAGACCCGCGGCGGCGGCGCGCCGCAGCAGGTTCCGACGGTTGAGGTCGGGGGTAACGGACATGCGACTCTCCTTAGCGGTAGTTCGGGGGTACGGTCATGAGCTGGCCGCTTTCGCCGCCTTGTGCCCCTCAACGGCCTGGGCGGTACGCCGCAGGGCCGCGTGGGCTCGGTCGTGGGTGCGCTGGGCGACGGCGATGTAGAGCAGGTCGAGTACGACCAGTTGGGGGTGCCGGGCGGACAGCGCGTCGGGGCGGAAGGTGGTGGCACCGCTGGCGGTGAGCAGCACGATCTCCGCCAGCTCGGCGAGCGGCGAGCGGGCGAAGCCGGTCACCGCGACGGTGGTCGCGCCCCGGCTGCCGGCCTCCGCCAGCATCTCGATGGTTTCCCGGGTCCGGCCGCCGTGCGAGACGCCGAGGGCGACGTCGCCGGCCCCCAACAGGGCCGCCGAGGCCAGCCCTTCGTGCACGTCGTTCCAGGCCCAGGCGGTGACTCCGATGCGGTGCAGCATGAACTGCATCTCCTCGCCGACCAGGGCGCTACCGCTGGCGCCGAAAATGTTCACCCGGCCCGCCGCGGCGATCGCCGCGGCGGCCCGCTCCACCTCGGCGAGGTCGAGCAGGGCAGCGGTGTCGTGCATCGCCCGGGTGTCGGCGGCGATGATCTGTTCGAGCACCCGGCGCAGCGGATCGCCGGGCTGGATCTCGCGGCCGATGTCGACGGCCCAGCCGGCCAGGCGGGCCCGACCGCTCTCGGCGGCGATGCCGAGCCGAAGGTCCGCATAGCCCTCGAAGCCCATTGCCCGGCAGAAGCGGGTGATGGTGGCCGGGGAGGTGCCACTGCCCTCGGCCAGCTCGACGATGGTGGCGCGGGTGACGGCCTCCGGGTCGCTGAGCACGTGTTCGGCGACCCGGCGCAGGGCTCCGGTCAGGTCGCCCACGCCGGCCCGAACCCGGGCCAGCACCCCGTCGGCAGCATCCGCACGGACGCCGCGGCGGTCAAACCCGTCGGCGTCGGCCACCGCGGTCTCCGCGGTGGTGCCCACCTCGCGATCAACCATCCGAGACTCTTTCCGCAAAGGAAGTTTACTGTTGGTAAAATTTCTTACTGAGCCCCGTGTCATGTCAAGACCATGGATGAAGTTTTCAAAACGTTATCTTTGGGCACCGACCCGCCGGACCGGCCGACACTCTCCCCGGACCGCACCGACCAGACATGATCACTTCCGGACAACTCGGCCGGCACGCGTGGGGATTCGACCCGTTCCCAGGCCCGACAGATGGTACGCGTGATTCATTCCCGTTTGGGGTGTGACCGGGGGCACGGTGACGGTGGAATCCCGGCGGGCGTCGGGGCGTTACATCCTGCGTACGGCCGTGGAGGTGCCCCGCTCGGGCGGGTGACACCACCGGGTGTGAGGTCGCCGGGAATGCCGGTGGCCTGTGAGGTCGCCGGGAATGCTGGTGGCCGGTCGGTCGTTACATCTGGACCCGGCGCCGTGTGTGTGCCCTGTGAGGCCCCGCGGTCGCCGACCCCCCTTTCTTTTCTTTGAGCGCCGGACGGTGCTTGCACCCCGTGCCGCCTGACCCCCTTCGGCGTGTGGGGTGTCGACCCCCGAATGGAGCAACCCCCATGAACACGATTCTGCGTCGTAGCGTCCTTGGTATCGCTGGTCTGGCCCTGTCCACCGGTGTCGTCGCCGGCCCCCTGGCCACCCTCACCGACACCACCCCCGCAGCGGCTGCTGCTGGCGTGGCGCAGGCGGAGAAGCCGGACATGGGCACGTTGATCCCGCACGGCACCCAAGGTGAGCAGTCGCGCATCGACCTGGGCGACGAGCAGACCGGCAACGTGAAGGCCATCATCGAGGCCACCAAGTCCGCCGGCATGGACGAGCGCGCCGCCGTGGTGGCGATCGGCACCAGCCTGCAGGAGTCGAAGCTGGAGAACCTGGGACACCTGGGTGACCGCAACGACCACGACTCGCAGGGCCTGTTCCAGCAGCGCCCC